>JBAVTZ010000223.1:0-1880 GCA_049696515.1 Candidatus Cybelea sp.
CCTGATCGAAGTCCTTGAAGGCCTCGTCGTAGTTCTTGGCGGTGGCAGCGTCTACGCCCATCCTCAGCAGGCTGCTCCCCATTACTCGCCCAGGCAGCGTGCTGCTCGGGTCGAGCTGCTTGATCTCGGCGGCGGTCGCTTGCATGTCCTGCGAATCGTTGGTCTGCATGTACGCGTTCATCAAGGACGCATCGATCGCCACTTTAGCGTTGGTGGGGGTCTTCGGGTCGGCGAAGGCGGCGGTATGGACCTGCTTTAGCGTCGCGACGGCGTCGGCGTACTGTTTGTTGGCTAGCTGAGCCGTGCCCAGGGCGTATTTGGAATTCGTGCTCGGATCGATCGACATCGCCTTCTGTGCATAGGCCAGCGACTGAGCCGGGTCGTCCGAAGCGACCTTCACGGCAGCGGCCGCCAAACTTTGCGCCGCGATCGGCCGGAACTGCTTGCCGATCGTTCCGACCTTGTCGAAGGCGGAGGCGGCGGTCGTCACATCGCCGCCGTCATATGCGGCAACACCGAGCATTTGGCGGAGCGATTCGTCTCCGGGCGAGTTCAAGAGCTCCGATTCGGCCTTGGCCTTCGCTTGCGAATACTGGCCGCCTCGAATCAGCGCCGCGACTTGGGCGGCCGCCGGAGTGACCGAGCCTCCCGCCGCGACACCGTCGCTCGACGCTCCGTTGGACGCATTCGAAACCGATTTGCCGTTGAATTTCAGGGTGAAGTCATAGAACGCGGTAATTGGGGCGGATCCGCGGTGTGCGGGACGATAGGTGGAGCTTTGGGCGATTTCCATCGCCGCGTTGTTGTCGCCAGGATTGCTCGAATGAATGACCTTGATGGCTTTGTGCGAGCCGTCTGCGTTGACCTGAACCTGCACGACGACGGTGCCGCTACCGGCAATCGGACTGCTCGTCGTACCCTGCTTGATCAACTTCGCGGGTACAAACTCGTTCGCATACTGCGCGACCGCCGTAACCGGGGCTGCTGCAACGAGCGCAGCGATGACTGGTGGGACGAATCGGAGGGGAAACTTCATGACATACCTCGAGGGTGCTTGATCGAGTTAACGTACCATGTCAGATATTTGTTCCGTGCTTCCGCATCCGGCAAACTCAGCGGCACGGTAGGACTGTCAGGTCGCTTTGGTACGAGGTAGTTCGCTCGGCGGCCTGCGATGCCGCTCTAGCGTCATGCGCTCTTTTGCGGTAAGCGGCCGGAAATGACCGGCAGGAAGGCTGCCCAGCTTGAGCGGGCCGAAACGCGTGCGGGTCAGCCCAAGCACGGGATGGCCCAGAGCGCTCAGCATCTGGCGAACTTGGCGTGTGCGCCCCTCGTGAATGGTAAGGTCGATCACGGAGTGGTCGCTGCGTACGGCGACGACGCGTACCTTCGCGGCCGCTGCGCGAAACTGGTCGAGCTTAATCCCTTGGCTGAGCCGGCGTACGTCGTCGGGAGAGAGGCGCCCCGCGATGGCAGCGCGATAGGTCTTGTCGACGCCGAATCGCGGGTGAAGCAGACGGTTGGCGAGTTCGCCGTCATCCGTAAGAAGCAGCACGCCGGTTGTATCGTAGTCCAGGCGTCCGACCGGAACCACGCGAGGCCGTTTAGGGATTAGGTCGGCGATCGTGCGCCGTCCCTGCGGGTCGTGCATGGTCGTCACGACGCCTAGGGGTTTGTGCAGCAACAGATAGGTCGGCTCAGCCGGTAACTCCACTGCCGCGCCGCTCACTTCGACCCGGTCGCCCGGAGCCACCAAAGTGCCAAGCTCCCGTACGACCTTGCCATTGACGCGCACGCTGCCGCGCGAAATCAGCGCATCCGCGTGTCGCCGCGATGCGACCCCCGCGCCGGCTAAATATTTGTTAAGGCGAATGCTCGGC
>JBAVTZ010000224.1:0-8477 GCA_049696515.1 Candidatus Cybelea sp.
TTCGGTGACCGACTCTCCCATCTCGGGGAGCGTCACGCTGACCAAGGTTTGTTCCAAAGCAGCTTCATGTTATCTTTTGACCCCCTCGGGGCCTACGACCATGCGCGGATCGGGCGCCGGGTCTCCTAGAAGAACTTCGCCGGAAGCGGGGCCGCCACGACCAGCGCATTTTTGCGGAAGCGCGGGCGAGGCCGGCTCAAGACGAATGCGGCGATGTCGTAGGCCTGCGACTGTGAGAGCGAGCCCGGCGCATTCTGGGGCATATTATACCGAAGGAAACCGGTCATCCGATCCATGTGCGCCATGCCGGCGCCGTTGTTGAAGGAACGCCGGCCCCAAAGCGGCGGGAAGATTCCGGACAGCCCCGCGCCGTTGGCCTGATGGCAGGCCGCGCATTTCTGCGCATAGAGCTGAGCGCCGCGCAACCGGTTCGGTGAAGCGCTGGGTAACGGTTCGATATACCCATCGGCGTCGGGTTGCTTCGCACCAACCGGTACTCCACGCGAAAGCCACGCGATGTAAGCTACGACTGCGATCATCGCTTTGCTGCTATAGGCCGGCGGCCTTCCGTTCATGCTATACAGGAAACATTCCGCGATCCGGTCCTGCAGGGTGATCACGCGATGTCCACGTTTGTTCCACCGCGGGAAGCGCGCATATACCCCGATGAGGCTGCCGCCGCGTGCTTGGGTCCCTCCGGCGAGGTGGCAGGCGGCGCAGGCCATGTCGGCGCGCACGAAAGCTTTCATCAGGCGAGGGGTTTTAACGATGACGGCGTGTCCGTAGGCGATCGATTCGCCTACCGGTCCGCTCGGGAGCGCACGAGGATCGTAACCGGTCGAGCTCGTCGGCGCCGTGTTGCCAGTGCACGCCGCGACTGCGAGCGCAATCACCGCGCCGAAAGCAGCAAAGATCGCCTGCCCAGAGATCGGCGAACCCACTAGAGAACCGGCGTCAGGTAAGTGTAGCCATACTTCGCCTGGAGCACCGCAATCGTGGCCACCATTGAGGGCACGACGACTGCGCCCGGGATCAGATGGAGCAGCATATCGTCGGCTACCTGAGTTGCCGTCATCGCCGGCGCGAAGCCGTTCTTGACGATCGCGCGCGCCTGTTCTTCTACGGCGGTGTGACAGGTCAGAACGATCAGACCGCGTTGCTGCAGCGTTTCGATCGATGTGTCTTGGTACATGCCCGCTTCGTCGTCGGGATTCACTCGTGCGTCAAGCGGTGCTCGCCGGGTCAGAAAAACGTTGGATTGAATCGGCGCGTTCGACGCATCCGTCACTTTGAGCAGCTCGCCGATCCGGTACTTCGTCCAGATGTGATCGCTATAACCATAGACTGCCGAAGGACCGTGGCCGGCCAACGCGATGGCGATTCCGTCGGCCGGGTAGCCAAAACCAAACCGCAACCCATTGAACGAGTTTTTGACGTTGTTAAGCGTCCCCATCCGAAAGGCAACCGCTTCGAAGACCTGGCGGATTTGGGCCGGGCGGCCGACAAGTTTGGCAAACTCCTCGGCGTTAAAGTCGAGCTGCCGCTCGACGAAATGCGTCCCGCCAGGCACGCTCTGCGCACTCGCGATACTCGACGCGGCCGCGGTCGTGGCTGCAGTTGCCAGAAATCCTCTCCGATTCATCAACGAAGGTCCCCTTTTCTAAGAAGCGCAGCGGTATATTCCGAGGGAGTGCAGGACGGTCCCGTTTAAAGACCAGTGCAGAATGGCGAAGCCAGAGATCGACCCGACGCAAGCAGCTTCCGCAAGCTTGAACCGCCGCGTCTTCGTCGGCCTCTCCGCAGCAGCAACGGTCAGCGCTTCAGCTCCCATCGCATCGGCACAAGAAACGTCCTTGGGGCGATCGCACCCACCGCTCGTGGCGGAAGACGATCCGGCGATTACCGTTCAGCACGTCGAGTTGAGCCGCCCCGACGCCGTGGTCCCCGCCTATGCCGCGTGGCCGGTTGGCGCTGCGTCCGGTACGCCTTCGGTCGTCGTCATCATGCACGTCTGGGGCGTGGATACTTCGATTCGCGACGTCGTACGGCGGTTTGCAAAGGCCGGCTTTGCCGCGATTGCACCCAATCTCTACGCACGCATGGATGCCCCGAGCGGCGATGGCGCTACGGATTTTACGATCTTTCGCCCCTACGCGCAGAAGCTGGACCGCAGCGTATATGGCGGGGATATTCGCGCCGCTGCCAACTGGCTGGCCGAGAAGTTCCCTGGTACGAAAATAGGAATCACCGGATTTTGCATGGGCGGCCGGATCGTTTTGCTCTCAGCGATCGATAATGGCGACGTCTTCGCCGCGGCCTGCCCCTTCTACGGGCCGCTCGCCGACGTCGATCCCACCAAGATTCACATTCCCGTTTGCGGCCACTACGGCGCGCGCGACACCGGCATTCCGGCGGAGAGCGTGCGAGCCTTTGCCGCAGCTCTGACGGTGCCGAACGAGTTTAAAATCTACGACAACGCCGGGCACGCCTTTTTCGACGACCAGCGGCCTTCGTATGTTGCCTCGGCAGCAGCCGACGCTTGGAAAGGGACGATCGCTTTCTTCGAACGCTATCTCGGGCAGCCCAAATCATGACCGCACTCGAAGCGCTGGCAATTTTTCTCTTTGGCGGTGCGATCGGCGCCGCCATCGCGTGGCTTGCGGCGCGTTCGGAGACGGCCTCGCTGCGAGCGACCCTCGAGCACAGCGCGCGCGCTGGGGAGAAAACCATCGAAGCGCTCTTAGAACGAGCGAAGAACGAACTGCGCGAGGCGACCGCGACCCGGGCCAGCGAGCGGGTAGGCGAACTCGTCACTCCGGTCGCGCAGAAGCTCGGCGAGTTCGACCGGCTGCTTGTCGAACTCGAAGCCAAACGCCAGAACGATGCCGGCAGTCTGCGCGAACAGATCGATCAACTCCTCGGGCGCGCCGACAAACTCGAAAACGCCACCGCAAATCTTACCACGCAAACATCCACGCTCGTAACAGCGCTGCGCAATCCGGCCTCGCGCGGCAAATGGGGTGAGATGCAGTTGCGCAACGTCGTCGAGAAGGCGGGCATGCTGGCCTACTGCGACTTCACCGAGCAGCAGACCGTCGTCTTAGAGCAGGTGCGCGCGCGCCCCGACATGACGGTCAATCTTCCTGGTGAGCGCCGCGTCTTCGTCGATGCGAAGGCCCCGATGGACGCGATGCAGGCGGCGCTCGAGGCGGCCGACGACGAAGCGCGCCGATCGCTCGTCAAGCAGCACGCGCGTGCCTTACGCGACCACGTTGACGGGCTCGCGCGGCGCGGTTATCAAACCGCCGAGGGATCGGCCGACTACGTGGTCATGTTCGTCGCAGGTGAGGCATTTCTGAGCTCCGCCTGCAACGAAGATCCGATGTTGATCGAGTATGCCCTCGACAAAGGTGTTCTGGTTACCGGTCCGCTGACGTTAATTAGCTTGCTGCGGACGTTCGCAATGGGGTGGCAGGCACTCAGACAGGAAGAGAACGCCAAGCGCATTGCGACCATCGGAAGAGTCTTCTACGAACGCGCCTGTAAGTTCGCCGAACACCTGGTCGAGATGCGGAAGCACCTGGAACGCTCGGTCAACGCCTTCAACGGTGTGGTCGGCTCGTACGAAACGAAGTTACTCCCACAAGGACGCAAGCTCAGGGACGAAGCCGCGTTGGGCGGCGATGAGCTGGCCGAAATTCCGCCCATTGACGTCATACCGCGGGGTGTTACCGCGCTCGACACCGGCGAGCGCCCGAAGCGCCTTCCGCGCTCGCAGCGGCTCTTCGCCGACGACGACGCCGTCTAGCCGCGGCTGCGGTCAGGGCGTCGTGCTTGTCGCGTGATCGGCTTTCCAAGCCTTGAGCGCCGCCAACGTGTTCGAAACGTGCAGCGACGGATCGAGACTCGTGTATGTGTAGACGATCGTGCCGTCGGGCGCGATCACGTAGGAGGTCCGGTTGGCATACTGCGGGTGCTGCGGCAGCACGGCATCGTACTCTTTCATCACCGTCTGGTCGGTGTCGGCCGCGACCGCGAATTTACTGCGACATTCGCTTACCGAAAACTTCTGTAGCTTGTCGAGGGGATCGTGCGAAACGCCGATCACCGTTGCACCCAGTGCCTTGTAGTCTGCGGCCGCATCGGCGAAATCGTGCGCTTCGATCGTGCAGCCCGTCGTGAACGCAGCCGGGTAGAAGTAGAGCACTACCGGGCCCTTCTTCAATGCATCCGCCAGATTGAAGGTAAAAACGTTTCCGCCTTGGGTAGCCTGCAGCGTAAAGACCGGAGCTTTGCTCCCGGTCGAAAGCGCTGCGAGCGCCGGCGCTGTGAGTACCGCCACGATCAACGCGACCGAAACCAAGCAATGCTTCGTCATTTCACTCTTCCTTTCGAACGGTCTACTATAGCATAAGAACATTAGATAGCAAAGATCGTGCGCCTGGCCCCTAAAGCTTGAACTCGATATCGCCGAACTGCTTGGGGTCGAAGTTTGGGTCGTTGCGCGGCCGCGGCGTATCCTTCCACCAGGTGCTGTACATCACAAGCCACTCGAAGTTTTCGAAGAGGAACTCATTGTTGCGAACGCGCCGCAAGCGCTTAACGAAAGGGAGGATAGTGTTCCAGCGTGCCCGCAGCATGAACCCGACCGCGTCGACGAGCAGCGAAGCGTCGAGCACTCTGCGGCGCGCGAGGCAAGCCACCGTCTCGACGAACTGCGCGACCAGCACCATGGCGTGATCGTCGGGAGAACCATCGAATCCCTGACGGATGCTCTCATCGTCGGCGTAACGCTCACCGATACCCTCGAGCTGAGCAAAGGCATCAACGATCACCGGATCCGTGAGCCGTCCGATCGCATCCAAGATTGCGAGCGCGTTGCGCTCGTGTTCGAGCTGTTTGTTCTGCCGGGTGAGCAATACCGCAGAGAACGCCAGCGCGAGCAGGGAAACCACGACCGACGCACCCGCGAGGAGCTGCTCCAGACTCACGCGGAAGTTCTCAGAGACCCATGAGCCGCGCCAAGATCAAACGCTGGACTTCGTTGGTGCCCTCACCGATTTCGTTGATCTTTTGGTCCCGGTACATGCGCGAGATCGGATACTCGTCCATGAAGCCGTACCCGCCGTGAATCTGCAGCGCCTCATTCACGACGCGATGCGAGAGCTCGCCGGCAAACAGCTTGGCGAAGCTGGCCGCCTGGACGTAGTCACGTCCCTGGTCCTTTTCCCAAGCGGCGCGCAGCATCATCAGTTTTGCGTGCTCGATCTCGGTAAGCATGTCGACGAGCTTGAAGGAGATCGCCTGGAACTTGCTGATCGGCTGGCCAAAAGCCTGACGCTCCTTGGCGTATGCGAGCGCTTCGTCGTACGCACCCATAGCGAGCCCGATGGAGAGCGCCGCAACCGAGATGCGGCCGCCGTCGAGAATCGAGAGAAACTGACGGTATCCCTCGCCCCGCGCTCCAAGCAAGTTACCCTCCGGAACGGTGGCATCCACAAACGAGAGCTCCCGCGTGTCGGAGGCACGCCAGCCCATCTTCCGGTACTTCCGGCTGCGCGTAAATCCGGGCGTGTCCTGTGGAACGATGAGGTTCGAGATCTCGCGCGAGCCGTCGGGTCGCCTTCCCGTCACCGCCGTGATGGTGGTGCCGCCGGTAATCTTCGTCCCGGAGTTGGTGATGAACGCTTTGGTTCCGTTGATCACCCAGCTCCCGCCGCGCGGCTCGGCCCGCGTCTGCACGTTACCTGCGTCGCTTCCGGCGCTTGGTTCGGTGAGCCCGAAGCCCCAAAGCTTCGTGCCGCGCGCGAGCGGCACCAGATATTCTTGTTTCTGGGCTTCAGTGCCGAAGAGATAGAACGGAGTCGCTCCCAACGAGACGTGCGCTGCCATCGTGATCGCGGTCGAGGCATCGGCGCGCGCGATCTCCATAACGGCGAGCGCGTAGCTTACGGTGTCCGCACCGGCACCGCCGTATTCTTCGGGGAAGGGCAGGCCCATGAAGCCGAGCCCGGCCATCTTCGCGATCAACTCGTACGGGAAGCGTTCCTCGCGATCCATCTCTTCGGCGCGCGGCTTGACCTCGTCGCGCGCAAACTCGCGTGCGAGGCTCTGGATCGCCTTTTGCTCGTCCGTTAAATCGAAGTCCATGGCAAAGGTATAGGCCGGACCTTCAGGAAAACCCCTCTCTCAGCGATGATCTCCCTCCGTGGCGTTTCGCTGGTCTATCCCAACGGCGTGCGCGCTCTCGACAACATAAGCCTTGACATTGCCAAGGGTGATTTCGTCTTCTTGGTCGGCTATTCTGGAACCGGCAAATCGAGTCTGCTTCGCCTGCTCTATCGCGAGGCGAGATCGACCGCCGGTGAGATTATCGTGGATGGAATTCGCGTCGATCGCTTGCGGCGCAACCGCATTCCGGCATTACGCCGCCATCTCGGCGTGGTCTTTCAAGACTTCAAACTTCTCACCGACAAAACGGTGTGGGAAAACGTTGCCTTCGCGATCCAGGTGACGGGCGCCCATACTCGGGACGTGAAGCGCCAGGTGCCCCGCGTGCTCGATCTGGTCGGGCTCGCGCATAAGAGCCGCATGTACCCGGGCGAACTCTCGGGCGGGGAACAGCAACGCACGGCAATCGCGCGCGCGCTGGTCAACAACCCGAAGATTCTGCTCTGCGACGAACCAACGGGGAACCTGGATCCGGCGAATACCTCCGAGATCACCGCGCTGCTGCTGCGAATCAACCTCAAGGGAACCACCGTGGTAGTGGCAACGCACAACCAAGCCGTCGTGGACCGCATGCGCCGCCGCGTCGTGCGCTTGGAAGATGGCCGCATTACCACCGACGAGGAGCGAGGCTTCTATTATCTTGGACTCGGGGAAAGTCAAGTTCTTTCTGGGTGAGGTGTTGCGCAGTTTTTCGCGCAACACCGGAATGCAGGTGACGGCGATCGGAACGGTCGCAATCACGATTGTTTTGCTTGGGCTCTTTCTCTTCGTGCGGGCGTCGGTTGCCAACGTAGGCGCCCAGCTGCTCAACCAAATCGAGATCTCGGCATACTTGAGCGCGGACGCTACCCCCGTGCAAGTCTCCGCGATCTCCCACGCGCTGGCTGCGGATCACCGCATCGCGTCGGTGCAGTTCGTCCCGAAGAAACAAGGCTTGGCCGAACTGCGCGAACGCACCAAGGGAACCATCGACACCGCGCTGCTCACCGAAAACCCGCTGCCGGACAAGTTCCGCATCAAGGTGCGCGTGCCGGAAGAGGTTCCGGCGGTCGCGGCCGGCGTGCGCAAGCTGCAAGGAGTCAACAACGTCGTCTACGGCCAGAAGATCGTAGCGCGCTTGCTCCAACTGGGTGCCGTACTGCGCCGTATCGGCATCGGCGTAATCGCAGTCTTTTTCGCCGTCGCCGGAATCATCATCGCCAATACGATTCGTTTGACCGTCTTTGCGCGGCGGCGGGAAATCGCGATCATGCAGCTGGTCGGGGCGACCAACACCTATATTCGTCTTCCTTTTATCTGCGAAGGTCTGCTGGACGGCGTCATCGGTGCGCTGCTGGCGGTGGGCTTATTGGCCACCGCGCGCGCGACGCTCTGGCCGCGATTACTCGAAGCGCTCCCCTGGGCCCAGCTCACGGCGATGCCGCTCGACGCGCGCCTGCTCGCCGGAGAGTTGGTGGCAGTTGGCGCGGCGATCGGGATCGTCGCGTCCTGGATTTCCGTCGGGCGGCATCTTCGGACTTAAGCATCAAGTGCTGAGGCGCGTTGCCGCTCTCGCCGCCGGCTTTGCCTTGATTCCCGGGGTCGCCGGTGCGGGAGGCTCGGCGATCGATCAGCGCATTCAGAGCGAGCGCGCCAAGGCACAAGCGACGCAGTCCCGCTTGCATGCCAAACGCGCCGAGCTCAACACGGTCACGTTACGCTACCGCGACTTGCAGCATCAGCTGAGCGAGACTACTGCCGCCATTGGTGACGTCAATCTTCGGATCGGCTCGCTCCAAGGTCAGCAAGATTCCACCCAGCGGCGGATCGACTGGACCACCATTCAGCTCGACGCCGCACGGCGGTCGCTGCGACTGCACGATGAAATGCTCAAGCGGCGTTTGGTCGGTATTTACGAGAACGGCGACTTGAGCTACCTTAATGCGCTGATTGCATCGCGTTCGTTCAGTGAGTTCGTGGAGCGCTGGGAAGATCTTCGATTGCTAATTGCCGCCAACGAGCGCGCCGTGCGCGCGCGCAAGACCGCGCAAGAGCGGGTTGCGGCGGTCGAGGCAGACCTCGAACGGACGCGGATGGAGCTGCAGCAAGAGGAACAAGCTCAGGAAGAGGCGCGCAGTCAACTCGGCTCGCTCGCTAGCGAGCGCCAGAATTTGGTACAGCTCGCGGCGGTCCAACGACGCTCGGTGGCATCGCAGGTGGCCGAGATGGAGAGCCTCTCGGCGTCCGAAGAGGCCGCGCTCGAGGGG
>JBAVTZ010000225.1:0-1549 GCA_049696515.1 Candidatus Cybelea sp.
TGGTGAAACTGGGCGACGCCGTCTCTGCGCGGTACACGTGCATCGACACTCCCGACGTTGTCTCCGGCTGCTACACGGGCGGGGGTTCTTCGGGCAAGGTTAACGGAACTTGGCTCGCCGTAATTCCGATCGACGGAATGGGCACCGGCGGCATTATGACGATCATACTCTACGTATGGCGTGACAACGGCGCGCATCGTCTTACTACCCTGGGCGTCTACAAGTGCGTCGCACGCATCGAGAAAGGCCGCCTCGTGGTGAAGCAACCCGTTTATGCGGCGGGAGAAGGCAACTGCTGCGCAAAGCACAACAGCGTGACGACTTACACCGTCGCGGCCGGCAAGCTCGTTGAAATTTCGTCCACCACGCTGCCCGGAAACTTGTAGGAACTACTAATGGCGGCAAGGCGGACCCAATGCTTTTGATTCCAGCTTTGCTTCCGCGCCATAGCGACGCCGGCCCGGTCTACCCAAATGTCTACCAAGTACTTGCATCAGATTGCATCAATCGCCATCCTCAAGAACGGGTTCGATTCCCCGTTGACGCTAGTATGAACAGTTGGAACAAGCCAAACGCTGGGCGCGGATATCGTCGTCACGCGCGATGTCCATCACATCGGCGCAGATTTGCGCTCGCTGACACTCGACGGTGACGACTCGGTGCGTGCGAACGTGGTCGTCTTCTCCGGGGCGGTGTTTACTACGGCGCCGCGCGCAGCGATAAACTTTTCGAACCTCGAGCGGTCGGTAGCAATGTTGGTGTGCGGCGACTTGCTCGTGATGACAAGGTATTCAGTTCCTACCGTGCGGAGCAAGCCGCCACTGGTCAAGCGTTAGGCGAAGTTGAGGGACGGCGCTACGGCGCTTCTCGCTGTGACTCGCGCCGGCATTGCGTAGCGCTAACGTTGCTCTGGCCTGTCGCGCGAGTAGATTAAGTCGACGGTCCTTCAACAGGTGCGCTGCCGTTTCATAGATGGCACACAAAGACGAAGCGTTGGAATGTCCCTCGGCAACCTGGACGGCTCGTTGTATCGAGTCCACGCTACCCGCGACGTTGCCGATTCATGTTGTGCTAGCGCAAGCTGGTGAAGAATGAGCGCCATGAGCCCCTTGTTATCGGCGGTCTGCAGAAAGGAAAAGGCATCTTCGAGAGCGATGATCGCTGCCTCGGGTTGACCGGCACGCCGAAAAAAAATTCCCTGCAAGCGCCGAAGCATCGCCCATTGAAAGGAGGCAGGTTCCACAAACCTTTCAATCTCAAATATTAGCGGGTCGACGGCACGCCAGCGCGGCGTCTGAAGCATCCCCTGTATGATCTGATTTGATATTATCTGGAGTAGCAGTACACTTTCCGTTGCTTTGGCGATCCGTAAGCCTTCTTCCGATAGAGCGTAAATCTCGTCGTTATTGCCCGAATAGTACAACAGGCCGCCTATTGCATCGATCGCCCCCTGAGCCGATCCAATCGCGAGGCTATACGCCTTGGCCTCACTGAGCCATTTGCGCTTAAGGCTAAACTCGGAATCGGGAGCGTCCGCGCAACGCGCAGC
>JBAVTZ010000226.1:0-20259 GCA_049696515.1 Candidatus Cybelea sp.
CCGCAACGCCCACTCCCGATGCTGCGATGCTCGCTCGCGCCAAGACCTTGTTCACACAGCTTCAGGCCGGCAAAATCGATCGCTCGCAGCTGGCACCGGGTTTGTCGATCACCGACGACCAGGTCCAGAAGGTCGCTGCCCAGATCCGAGGCCTTGGCGCGCCGGTCAGCTTCGTACAGCAGCAAGCGATGTCGCAAGGAGGCGTCAATTACGCAATGTACTTGCTGACATTCGGAAACGCTACGAAGCTCGACTTTGCCTTCGCCGTCAATAGTGCGGGTCAGGTCGCAGGCTTGCGCATTATGCCCGTCCCTTAACCCACGTTGATACTTCACCGTCTTCGGAGGATAACAATTTGGTAGGCTTTCTGATCAGTTGGCTCCTCAACGCGATATCTTTCGCGATCCTTACGTACTGGATTGCGCCGCTCTTTCATATCGGCATCCATGCGGACACAGTGACCGCACTGATCATCGCGGCTCTCGTTTTTGGTATCATCAACGCAGTCATCCGCCCACTTGCGACGATCCTGTCGCTTCCATTCATCATCCTCACACTCGGACTGTTCTTGTTCGTACTCAACGCGCTGCTGCTTTGGCTCGTGGGGGGAGTCGTACCCGGGTTCCACGTGTACGGCTTCTGGGCAGCATTTTGGGGCGCAATCTGGCTCGGCATCATCTCGTGGGTAATCAACGCAATCGGTCTACGGACCGGCTTGGAAAAGGCTGCGTAACAGCCGAAAACGAGAATGGGGCGAGCTTTTGGCTCGCCCCATTCTTCCATGGATCTTTAAGGATTCGCGCGCGCTCAGCCGTTTAACGAGCGTTGACCGACGACGCGACCCACCGGCGGTGTGGTTTCGGCTCCCCGGCCCCATACGCCGTTGAAGCTGTTGTTGTCATCGTTGAACCAGAATGAGAACCAACCCGAGCCCATAGGTCCGTTCCACTTTGCGCGTACCTTGTCTTTCGTCCTGAATCTCCCGTTGAGCGTGATCGGTCCGGCTTTGCAGACGACCGCCGCACCGGATTGCGTACAGCGCATCTTCCCAACGAAGGCGCTAGGGCCACCCGCACCCTTTACGTTCCACAAGCCGGCTGCCGTTATCGGCGAAGGCGGCAGGACTTTGTTGCCGACAAACGAGCCGTTTGCAGCACGGCCGTTGTAGCCCCACGTACCGTTGAAACTATGGCCGTTCGGGCTGACGTAGACGGTCAGCCAGCCGGCGCCGCTCGGCCCGTGCCATTTGCCGTTGATCTGCACGTCGTTGACGAACGAGCCGGTAAATCCGGTGCCGGTGGTCGGGTTATTCCCGACGAAGCTGTTACCCGACTGAGTCAGCGTAATCGTTGCGGCCGATCCGCCGTTTAAGCCGGTTTGCTGAACGGACCAGGTTCCGGTCAGATTCGGCGGGCTTGCGAGCCCAGTTGCTACCGATAAAGCTGCGGCGGCGAACCCGCAGAGTAGTGAAAGAGTAAGACGTTTCAATGCATGACCTCCATGTTACGGATTTGCAGATGGGTGAGGCTGTGGCGCGGGCGGCGCTCCCTGTGGTGCACCCTGTGACGCACCCTGCGGAGCCCCTGCGGGCGCCATACCCTGACTTTGCTTGGCTTGTTTTTTATGCTTCTTCGGGCATTGAGTCCCGTTCTGAGCTTTACACTTGTGGTGGTGGCTTGCCGGTGCTCCGGTGGCGCTGGGTGCCGGAGGCGCTCCCTGGGCCAGCGCGGTACCCGTCGCCATCGAGACCGTGACGATCAAAAGAACCAAGACGCGTGACGCTTGCAACATGCAATTTGACCCTCCAGAGAAGTTCGCTGATGCTTGCTTGACACCATTCTAGCAAACTTAAGCCTTGATTCGACCCGCCTGAGAAAAAAAGCTTGCGTCTCTGGGCATAGCCGGCCCGCAAGCAATCCTGCCTCGCCGGAGAAATGCCGGCGCGGATGCTCGGCGCAGTGCAGAAAGGCGCTTCCGATGAGTGACCTAACGTTTTCGGTGACCGCACTCGACCGCACCGACTACATGGCTAAAGAAGTTTTGCGTGCGATCGCTTTTTATCGCGACGTTCTTGGGCTAGAGCCGTTGGACGGCTCCGGAGAAAAAGGAGCCGAGTTCGAGCTTCCCGATGGCGCAGTTTTCGGTCTTTGGATCGGCGGCGCGGAGCAGCCGTTTCAGCCGGGAAATGGCGTTATGTTCGGCGTCGACGATTTCCCCGCAGCGGTTGCGAGCCTGAAGGCTCGCGGAATCCCGATTCTTTCAGAGTTTGAAACTCCGGTCTGCTTTATCGCGACCTTCAACGATTCTGAGGGCAATGTCGTCAACATCTACAAACGCAAAGATCTGGGTCCCTAGCTCACGCGGGGCCGGCGCGCCAGACGTGGAATGCTCGCCCAATCGTGATCATCAACGCAGTCATTTATACGTTTGCCCCCGAGGATGCAGACAACGCCGCAGCGATCTTGCGTGAGCTGCGCGAGCTATCGCGCAAAGAGCCCGGAGTCGTCGGGTTTGAAGTCGCGCGCAGCAACCACAACCCGGGCGTCTTCGCCCTGTGGGAAGAATACCAAGATCAAGCCGCCCTCGATGCACACTTCGCCAGCGATCACTTCAAGCGGCTCGGGATCAACGGTGTTCGGCTTCTCGCGAAGCAACGTACGGGCGAGACGTGCCGGCCGCTCGATTGAGGCTGTGGGGTTTTGATGTTTTCCAATCGCGATCCGGACCACGAGTCACATACCATTCGCATTACGCGCGACATGGTCGAAATCGTCGCAATTCTGGCGGCCGGGTTCTGGGCTTTCTACGTTTTCATCTACGAAAACCGGATCAAGCCGTCGTTTACCGACCCCCAGGTAGCGGTTTCCGCCACCCTGCAGAAAACCAGCCAACATGCTGGGGCGGACGGCATTCTTCTGAAGACCGAGCTTCGCAACGTCGGAGTGGTTCCATTTTATCTCGTTGGGTACGCCGTTACCGTGCTCGGTGCTCGGGTAACGCTCTCAACGCATCCGTTGCCGCCTACGCGGTCGAGTAGATCCGAAACCACCGACACGTACTTCCGGCAGTCGAAATTCGTACCGGTATACGGATCGGGATATATCACAAGCCTCGGTAACCCGTCCTCCACGCGTGAACTCGAGCTCCAGCCGGGCGGCAGCGGCGTTCAGGAAAGCATTTTCTTCGTACCAGCGGGCCGATTCGACTTCCTCACCGTGCATCTTAACGCGTGTTTCTCAAAATACGCAGGCCGCACCGTTCCGGCGCGTTTAGAGTTTCATAGCGACGGCGTCGCTGTCGTGACCTGCAGCGCGGAGCATTTAGCATACGACGTCGGCACGCTCGACTTACAGAAGTGACTCACGACCTGAAGATAGTGGTTATCTCCCTGGACGGCGCCGCGGCCTCACGTTTGCGACTAGAGCCTGAGCCATCGTAAGCGGGTGCGCGAGTACCGTAACGATTCGGCCTAGCGCCGTCTGCGGTTCGTAGAAAACCCCGAGCTGCCTCAGCACGGTAGCCCGATCGTAGTAGATTCTTTCGCTGGCAATCCGATCGTTTTGATCGAACGTATAGATCCCGCAAAGCGGAAACGCCAGCGAACGCCCGGTGGCGGGCAGACCACGCCATGCGCCCAGATGCGTCCCGCGTATTACGACCTCGACCACAATTGTGTCGCCGGCGACATGACAACGTCGCACATCGATTTGAAGGTCGGGAACGCTTTCGAGTAGTTGGGTATAGTACCCGTGAACGCCCTCCCGGCCCGAATGCCGTTCCGACCACGGGACGTCGTTGTATTCCGCGACCGAACCAAACGTTTGCATAATTCCCGAAAGATCGTGCCGGTTTTCACATTGTATGTGTTCCTGGACCAGGTTAAGTCGAACGGTCGCGCGGCTTTCATTGGTATCTAGAGCCATAGAGACTTCAGCGGCTATGCGCCTTCCTTTACCTCGATTAGACTATCCGCGACGAGTCCGTGCGCTTCACGATGCACTGCGATCGCAGCTTCCTTGGTTGGCGCCTCGACGAAGCAAAAGACCTTGCCCGAGGCCTCGTCAAACAAATAGCGCTTGTATTTGACATCGTATTTGCCTTGGGTCTCCAGGTCGGCTTGGTGCGCTTCTGCAACCGCATCGGCCGTTAAACCTTCCACATAATCGTGGACGTCCATATAAAGTGGCATTAAAACCCCTCCCGCCGCTTTTGACAAACAGCACGCTACAGGGTAACGTGTACTACCAAATTGTCAACAAATAGTTAAGATACGCTAGCTCTCATGCGGCTTCGGAATATAGCTCACTTCGTCGGGGCGCACCCGGTGCTCGACCGACTCACCGTCTTCTTTTTTGTAACGAACGACGATCGATCTCGTATCAACCTCTATTACCTCGGCCTCAATACCCAGATTTGCGATTAAAACGCGATCTCCATATCTAAGTTTTGACATGCCACCTCATTTGGCCGGGGGCGCCCCGGTTCCCGTCAAGGTCCCTATGATTGCTCCGGCGTTTTCGTCTTATTCGTAATCGGGCGCGAAATAATCGTCGGGATATTGGCGCATGAAGAATTTCGGCGGTAACGGGGCCGCGATCTTTACGAATGCGCGCGGCTTCTGCGAAAAGTCGAAACAATCGAGCGCCGGCGAGTTCGCGCGCTCATCGGCCTTCGCAAGCTGACCCAGACCGTAGAGGTCTTCGGCAAACCGCAGCACGCTGGCCGTTTCGTACTGCACGTGCGAAACGTAGTCGTGCTTGGCGTACGGCGAGAGCACCAGCAACGGCACGCGGAATCCTAAACTGTCGCGATCCTCGAACGGCGGCGGAACGTGGTCGTACAGGCCGCCCCAATCATCCCACTGGATAAATATCGCCGTCGAGTCCCAGAACTTGCTCTGGCCGACCGTGTTGACCAGCGCGGAGACCCACGACGGACCGTAGCCGTGCGGACAGTTGGTGTGATCGGAGTCGTCGCAGACCGGCGTGATCCAGGTGAAATTTGCGAGTTCGCCCTTGCGAACGTCGGTGATGAACTTCCAGTTGGGCGAGATGACGTCTTTCTTCCAGTCGGGCCCGTGATAGATATGTCTGACCGCCTGATAACTCGACCATACCGCACCGTCGCCGCTCGCCTGGCCATACTTGCTGGCATAGAAACGCCAGGAGAGTTTGGCCTTATCGAGTTCATCGCCGAGAGTCTGGTAATCGTAGCAGGGCCGCCGATACCCGCCATGGGTGCGTAGCGTCGTGATCGTCTGGACCTGGGAAAAGCGTTGCTCACAACCCCAATCGCCCCCCGGCAGATCGACGCTCCAGGCTGCTTGAGCGGCGATGATGTACTGATGCGCCACGAAGCTTTCGTCGAGCTGCGATTGGAACATATCGTCGGCCAGAACCCCTTCGTGCGCCATGTCGAAGTAAGGTTTCGACTCTTTATGCGGCACGTACACGTACTGCGGATCCTCTCCGCCCCCGGTCGCCAGTTCTCGATCGAATCCGTCCATGCGGCAGTGCGTCCCCGGAAGCTTACCGGTCCCGTCGCAAGCCTCGAACATTGCGGTGTCCGAGTGATCGATATCGTAGAACGCTCCAAGTCCCGCCGGTCGCAGCTTGATCGTTTGCCCCTTGGAACTCTTGCCTTCCGAAACCGTATTTGCGCCTGGATAGCCTTGGAAGAGATTATCGAAGCTGCGATTCTCTTGCACAATATAGACGATGTGCGTGATCTTTCCCGCGCCGGTCGAGCTCAGCGCTCGCAACGCCGTACTGCTTTGCATGTACGGCAGCGATCCTTGCGACCCCCCGCAGGCTTCGAGCATTGCTCCCGCCGCGCAGCAGCTTAGAGCGCCGCGGATAAAAGCCGAAAACGTCATCGTGGGCCTTTCTAGGGGTTTCCGAGCGACACCCGGGAGGCGTTCCGTCGGCGTGGGCGAGAACCTCTACGGGTAACGCGCTCTAATTGCCGAGCGTTCCAAGTTTCGGCGTTGACCGCCCGCCGAAATAAAAATTGTGCTACTGCTGCTCGACCAACGAAGGCATAACAATTGCCTCTTTCGTCCTCTCGACGATGGCTACGAACTCTTGCTGTTTTCCTTCACTCGAGTCGCACCGCATCGCCGCGCCGAACGTGGCCGGTGCGCAGTACGGAGGCATACACGCCGGCGTTGGCGCCGTTGTACCGTACCGTTGTCCGCAGGATGCCGGGATCTTTCGGAAGGTCCCCCTGCGATAACGTCGTCATTACACAACGCGAACACGAAGCGGTAATGCCTAGCCGCACTTCTTCTCCTATAGCAATCACCCGTCCAACCCATTCATCCTCGACGAAGCCTGACGTGCCGTCTGCTGACCGCACGATGATGTTCGGGCGGAACCGCCGCGGCTCGAAACGCCCTTGCGGATAAAGGGCTCGCAGTCGATCTAGCGTGGCGGTGGTCATTACGTGCACCACGGCACAATCGAAAAAAGTACCTTCCGGCAGATCGAAGTCGGTGACAGTATCGCGATGCTCCAAGCCTTCGAAATCCAGCCAGTACTCCTCCGCGGTCGCGGCATGCGAGGCTCCGTCGTTCGCCGAGGCGATCGTGACTTGACGCGTCAGAGCCTTTGAAAGCATCTCGCTCGCATTGGATTGTTCGCTGCTGACTAATGTGCCGTCCGGGAGTGTAATGCGCACCGGCGGAAGACTCGCATTCAGCGTCGGCGGAATATCGAACCCGGCACGAAAATCGAATAGCGTTGGCCACTTTCTCGGATTCTTCGCCGTTGCAACTTTGCCGTCCAAGCTGTCGATAAGGGCGTACGCACGATCGCCGAGCAGGCCGGTTGCAGTAACGTCGCTCGCGTTCATCTCTTCGCCCATCATCGATTTGACCGGATAGCGGCAAAGAAAAACGACAGAACCAAATGTCGTTGGAGCCAATGTCGACAGAGCAGTCGCCTCCCCTTCACATAGTGCTCCTTTCCGCTGGGGTTGTAAAGCGGCAAGCAAGACTGGCGGCGGGCCGATTCATAGCTGCCAGCGAATAAAATCATAATGGTTTACGTCACCCCGCTGTGGGCGATTGCACTCGTGTTGGTGGTCTGGATCGCCCTCTGCGGCGAGATCGGCTTTCACCTCGGCACGCGCATGAAGGCGACTCTAGGCGAAAGTCCGTTTGGCATCTTACAGGCGGCGTTCTTCGGCCTCCTTGCATTGTTGCTCGCTTTCTCGTTCTCCCTCGGGTTGGCGCGCTACGACGCGCGCCGCCTCCAGGTCGTGCGCGAAGCGAATTCGATTGGTACGACGTTTCTTCGCACGCAACTGCTGCGTGCAGACACTGCGCGGCTGATGCGTGAGTACTTGCGACGGTATGTTGATGCGCGAATCGCCTTTGCGGCTGCCGGAGTCAACGAACAGGTAAAGATCGATGCTGCTCGGCGCTCGGCTGCGCTCCAAAAGGAGATGTGGAATCTCGTCATGGCGCAAGATGCTCGCGACAACCGATCTAGCATGGTCCCTCTCTTCATCGTGGCGCTCAATGACACGATTGATGAAAGCGCGGAAGAGGAAGACGTATTGGCGGCGCATATCCCTGACCCGGTCGTTATCGTTCTGGCGATCGTTATTGGATTTGCCTCGCTTTTGCTGGGTATCGGCTTTGGCCGTACCGACCATCGCGGAGGCTCGTCGATCGCGTTCTTCGCGATCACGCTCGCGCTGGTAGTGGGAATGATTTTAGACCTCGATCGTCCTCAACGCGGGTTCATTCGTGTCAGCCTTGCGCCGCTGCAATCGCTACGTCAATCACTCGTTGAGCCATCGCCTCCCAGGATTTTACCGTAGACCGGACCAGCACGCGGTTTAGTTAGCGGGCGTCCCAGGTTTCGGCGTTAACCGGCATCCACAGCATGTTCAGCCGGTAACCGGTAACGCGATTGCCGACCCCAAGCAGCCGGTCTTCATAATATAGCGGGATCACGGGAACGTCATCGTGGATCAGGAGCTGCATTACGTCGAAATCGTGCTCGCGCTGTGCTTGGTTGGGCGTACGCGCCTGGCTGTCGAACAGGGTTTCGAAACGTTTCGAACAGTAAAATGAGTGGTTGTCGCCGCCTTTGACGGCTTGCACGCATCGAAGGTTCAAGGATTGCTCGGGATCGCTGCCGCCGACCCACGTCTCGCCGGCAATGGTGGCTTTGCCATTACGTAAAAGACCTTCGGGGCTGAACCAAATGCGGGTCGGATTCGCCTTGATCGAGAGCTGCATGCCGATCGCTGCGAGCTGTGCCTGCGCCAGGGTGGCAATGCGGACGTTGATCGGATCTTCCGAGTTGACGCCGATCATGCCGCTGAGCGGAGTCCCGGCCCTAAATCGAACGCCGTGCTGCATTCGCCAGCCGGCGTCGTCGAGTTCTCGATTGGCGCGGCTGGGGTCGTGCGTATAGGCCGGAACCGCAACGCTCTTCCAGCTCACAATCGGCGGTGGGAGAAACGACGCAGCTGGGCGGAATTGGTTGCGCCAGGCCCTGGCGAGCGCGTTATAGTCAAGCGCCGCGGCGATCGCCTGTCGTACTCGAAGGTCGCGCGTCGATCCCGCCTGCGTCTGGAGGTAAAGCATCCGAGTCGCATTCTCAGGAATCCGTAAAACGCGAATGCCCGCAATATTCTCCGCCTGCGTGACATTTTCGGGGGTTAGCGTACCGACGTCGACCGCGCCCGAGCGGAGAACTACGAAGTTCGAGTTCAGGTTTGGCACGATCTGCAGCACGATCTGCTCGAGCTTCGGCCGGGGCCGATAGTAGCGATTTGGCTCCAGGATGATTCGGTCGCCGCGCAGCCACGTTTTTACACGAAATGGGCCGGAGCCGAACGGGGCGTTTTCCCACGGCGACCCCACGACTTTGGTATCGGCGAAAGCATGCTTTGGGAGAATTCCGTACGCGAAGTCGGCCTGCGCAAATAGCACGCGGACCGCTGCATTCCACGGCTCACGCAATCGGATCACCACGGTGTGCGCGTCCGGCGTCTGCAAGGAGATGATCCGGCGATATGGCTCGACCGACGTCGCACGATTGCGAGGATCGAAGATGGCTCGATAGGTGAACGCGACGTCAGCCGACGTCAATGCGACGCCGTCGGCGAAAGTCACGCCCGGGCGCAGGTGATAGGTGATTCGAGTCCCGTCGGCAGATATGTCGCCATTGCTTCGCGATGGGATTCGCGTGAGAAGAATCGGGACGTCGCGATTATCCGCCGAGAGACCGACGAGGGTTTGGCAGAAGAGCGTGTCGAGGGCGATGATCTCTTGATCGATTGCAATTAGAGGAACTAGCGATGCCGGATCGCCCGCGTAGGCGATTCGCAGTACGTGCGGAGGGCCGGCCCGCAAGGGGCCGCCGCGCGTGCAGCCGGCCAGCACTACGATTGCCGACAAAAGGGCAAACGCGACACGCGCGCGATTAAGAATCAGCGGCTGCGGCGCCTCATTGCCTCGCCACGATCATATTGAGCACTTGTTCACGGTTAAGCAGATGGTCGGTGTCCTCACCGCTTGTTTCAATAACGACAACGTCGA
Source organism: Candidatus Cybelea sp. (assembly GCA_049696515.1). GTDB lineage: Bacteria > Vulcanimicrobiota > Vulcanimicrobiia > Vulcanimicrobiales > Vulcanimicrobiaceae > Cybelea. The sequence goes on from JBAVTZ010000226.1 coordinate 9,560, forward strand.
CCGTTCCGTTGAACGCGCTCTTTTCCGGGGGCATCTCCGGTGTTATCGGAGAGCCGTGCTTGACACCGACATCGGACGTCTCGTCGGCAGAGAATACCGCTGGAACGGTCCGGTCGACGCGGCCCTCCCCCACGGCTTTCCCATCGATGAAGAGCGTCACGGTTCCACCTTTGGCGAGGCCGCCGCCGTCGTAGGCGAACTCCATCCGTATCTGATGCTTGCCCGCGGGGAGCACTTCCGTTGAGGCGATGACGAACTTCTGAAGCCCAAGGAAATTATAGATGTATGTAAGCTTCCCGTCTTTGACATAGAACATCCAGCCGCCACCGATCCCGCCCTGCGACAGAATCACTCCCTCGGCAGGCGTTCCTTCGGGAACGACGACCTGAGCCGTAACCGAGTGGCTCTTGTTCTTGACGTTGATGAGCCCGTTCTCATTGAGACCACCCATGCCGTTGGCGAGGACCTGGGAGGTGCCGCGCACGAGTACCGGTCGCCCCGCAGTGTCGGAGTTCATTCGCTCTGCCATACGGTCGTCCATCGGTAAGACACCGTTGCGCGTGGCTTCGATGACCCAAAGACGTTGCAGCTCGTGCAGCTTATCGGGCATCTCCTTCGAAAGGTCGTGTGCCTGCGACCAGTCTTTGGTAGTGTCGTAAAGTTCCCACACATCATCGTCAAAAGGTAAAGATTTCGCCGTCATGAGCCAGGGTGTGTTATGACGCGTTACCGCCGTCCAGCCTTTGTGATAGATACCACGGTTGCCGAACATTTCGAAATATTGGGTTTCGTGGCGTTCGGCCGCATTCGCATCGTCGAAGCTATAGCGCATGCTGACGCCTTGCATCGGAACCTGCCCAACGCTATTGACGAGATAGGGCTGCGGGAGCGAAGCGGCCTCCAGGATGGTCGGGGCCACGTCGATGACGTGATGAAACTGATGTCGCAGCTCGCCTTTCGCCTTGATGCCTTTGGGCCATCGCACGATCGTCCCGTTGCGCGTGCCGCCAAAGTGCGACGCGACCTGCTTGGTCCATTGATACGGCGTATCCAGCGCGTGCGCCCAGCCGACCGCGTAGTGATTGTAGGCCTCGGGGCCGCCGAGTTTGTCGATGCGTTCCGTGAGGAACTCGACGGTTTCGAGCGCATTCATACCGTTAAAGGAAATCATTTCGCTGAAGGTTCCTTGCGGCGTACCTTCGGCCGAGGCGCCATTGTCGCCGATGATGTAGTAGATCAGCGTATCGTCGAGCGCTTCGACTTGCTCGAGTGCATCGATCAGCCGGCCGATATGGTAATCGGCGAACGAAAAGAACCCCGCGTACACCTCCATTTCGCGCGCGAGCACGCGTTGGAACTCCGGTGTTTGAGAATCCCACGAGGGAATCTCCTTGGGGCGCGCCGTGAGCTCGCAATCTTGTGGAATTACCCCGAGCTCTTTCTGGCGGGCAAAGGTTTCTTCGCGCAGTTTGTCCCAGCCTTGATCGAATTTGCCTTTGTACTTGTCAGCCCACTCTTTTGGCACGTGGTGTGGTGCATGCGTCGCGCCGGGGGCAAAATACATGAAGAACGGCTTATCGCCCGCCAGCAGTCGCTGCTGACGCACCCAGGCAATCGCGCGGTCCGTCATATCCTCCATGAAGTGATAGCCCTCTTCGGGCGTCTTCGGAGGTTCGACGACTTTCGTGCCCTCGTGAATCGCGGGATACCATTGATTCGTCTCACCGGCCACAAAACCGTAGAAGTGTTCGAAGCCCGAGCCCGTCGGCCAGCGGTCGAAGGGCCCAACGGGGCTGGCTTCCCACACGGGCACCTCATGGCACTTTCCGAACTGCGCCGTGGAGTAGCCGTTAAGGCGGAGGATTTCTGGGAGCGGCGCCATCGAGTTCGGGCGCACCGAGCTATACCCGGGCGCTGAGGTCGCGATTTCCGTAATGCCGCCCATTGCAACGGTGTGATGATTTCGCCCAGACAATAGTGCGGCCCGCGACGGTGAACAGAGGGCCGTGGTATGAAAGCGCGTGTAGCGCAGCCCATCTTTGGCGATTCGTTCGGCGGTCGGTGCTTGACACGGTCCACCGAAGACGCTCGATGCACCGAAGCCGACATCATCAATCAGCACGATGAGTACGTTCGGCGCGCCCTTAGGGGGACGCAAAGGCTCGATCGGCGGAAACTTTGAGTCGGGATCCTTGGCGTCGTACGCTACGAAACCAGCATAGGGCTGGTCTGGAATCGGCAGCACCTCGCGCTGTACGGGTTTCGAGGAATCTGCTTTACCATTCGAACTGGGCATCATGGCCTCCAGAAGGCGTAGCGACTCGCCTAGTGGGCGAGCTTAGGTAGGGCGGGGAGATACGGCAAGAGATGAAGTCTCCCTTCGACGCCGGCACGACTTCGCACGAAGCCCGCGATCTAACTCAAACGTACTGATCTGTCCCATCGAGGGACCGCGCAACGAGTCTGAATCGTCAACCTAGCAAGCAACTCGAGCCGGCAGGTCGAGAGCAGCACAACGATGTATCGCTCGATCGCGTGGATCCCGGCGCGATTTTTCAGCGAACCTGAGTATGCCCTTAAGGAATCGGCTTGCAGCCTCATTTGCTTAGCGGTATGCTGGGAATCCTGATTCGAATTACCGTCGGTCGATCTACCGAATTGATTCATTAAAACTTGTAAAACTCGCGTAGCGTTTAACAGGAGAGACACGATGAGCACGCCAGGTCATGATGGCAAGCCTGCGGTCGCCCCGGGGTCACCCAGCGCCACCGACACGATCGACGGCAAGTACTTGCCGCCCCCACCGGCACCGTTCGGGGGGGAGATCAATCTGAGCGCCGAGGAGTCCAAGCCGTTCTGGCCGCCAAAGGTCGTTCCACCCGCGGGCGCACCCAACGTCCTCTTGATCATGACGGACGATGCGGGTTATGGCGTGTCGGGAACGTTCGGCGGAGTAATTCCGACGCCGGCATTAGACCGCGTTGCCAAAGCGGCTGCGTTACACGCAGTTTCACTCCACGGCGCTCTGCTCGCCGACGCGTGCGGCTCTGATTACCGGCCGGAACCATCACTCGGTTGGTTTCGGCGTCATAACCGAACAATCGACCGGATACCCGGGCTACGATTCGATCATCGGCCCCGAAAACGCTACGATTGGCGCGATCCTCAAACACAATGGCTATGCGACGTCGTGGTTTGGCAAGGAGCACAACACGCCGAGCTTTCAGTATAGCGTTGCCGGACCTTTCGAGCAGTGGCCGGTCGGCATGGGGTTCGAATACTTCTACGGGTTCATGGGCGGGGAGACCGATCAGTGGCAACCGTACCTCTTCCAAAATCAAACGCAGATCTTTCCATGGATTGGACGCACGGACTATAATCTCACAACCGACCTCGCGGATGAGGCTATCGACTATTTGCAGCAGCTAGACGCGTCCGCCCCTGACAAACCGTTCTTCCTTTATTACGTGCCGGGAGGCACCCACGCGCCGCATCAACCCAAGCCGGAGTGGATCGAGAAGTTTAAGGGCAAGTTCGACATGGGTTGGAATGCGCTGCGCGAGCAAATCTTCGCTAACCAAAAACGCCTCGGTGTGATCCCGCCGGAGACCGAGCTGACGTCGTGGCCGGAGAAGGAGCTCCCGACTTGGGACTCGCTCTCGGCAGACGAAAAGAAACTCTTCGCAAGGCAAGCGGAAGTCTTTGCCGCCTACGCGGCCTACACGGATCACGAAATTGGGCGCGTGATCCAAGCCGTTGAAGATTTAGGCAAGCTCGATAACACCATCATCATCTATATCAGCGGCGATAACGGCTGCAGCGCGGAAGGCTCGGCGATCGGCACGCCAAATGTCATGACAGGCTATCAGGGAATCAATGTCCCGGTCGAGGATCAGCTGAAGTTCTACGATGTTTGGGGATCCGACAAAACCTATCCGCATATGTCGGTCGCCTGGTCGTGGGCCTTCGATACGCCCTTCAAATGGACGAAACAGGTGGCTTCTCACTTCGGAGGCACGCGCCAGGGAATGGCGATCGCGTGGCCCGATCGCATCAAGGACGCCGGTGGTATCCGCACCCAGTTCCATCACATGATCGATATCGTGCCGACGCTTCTGGAAGCCGCCGGCATTGAGGCGCCCGTAATGGTTGACGGTATTGGGCAGAAGCCTATAGAAGGCGTCAGCATGGCGTACACGTGGGAAAAGGCGAATGCTGGTGCCCCATCAACTCGCACAACGCAATATTTTGAAATGTTTGGCAACAGGGCAATCTATCACAGCGGCTGGATTGCCGCGACCACGCCGCCGGCACCGCCGTGGCTCCTCGGACTAACGGAGATGCCTGACGTCATCAACGGCTACAACTGGGAACTGTACAACATTGCCCAGGATTACTCAGAAGCAAACGACCTCGCGTCCAAGATGCCGGACAAGCTGCGCGAGCTGCAGCAACTCTTCCTCGTCGAAGCTGCGAAGTATAATGTGCTGCCGCTGGACAACTCCGTAGCTCAGCGGATCATCGCACCTCGGCCCAGTGGAACGGCGGGCAAGAACGTCTTCACCTACAGCCGCGCCCTGACCGGAATCGATCCGGCTTTTGCGCCCAACCTGCTTAACAAATCGTATACCATCACCGCCGAGGTTGAGGTGCCGCAAGGTGGCGGTGAAGGGGTCATTGCAACCTTGGGCGGCCGTTTCGGCGGCTACGGACTGTATCTGCTCAAAGGCAAGCCCGTCTTTCTCTACAATTTGCTGGATATCGAGCGCTTCCGTTGGGAAGCCCCGCAACCATTAACACCGGGTAAGCACACGATTGTCTTCGAGTTTACGTATGATGGGCCGGGTCCGGGCAAAGGGGGGACCGGCGTGCTCGGAATCGACGGCACAGAAGTCGTCAATCAGGCCGTGCCGCATACGATTCCGTTTCTCATGACACTCGATGAGACGTTTGATATCGGGAGCGATACGCGCACACCGGTTGACGACAATGATTACCAGGTGCCGTTCCGGTTCACAGGTACCATCAGCAAAGTTACCTATGTGCTCGGCCCGGAGCAGCTGACCGAAGCCGATCACGCCGCAATCGGTCCGGCACTAGCCAAAGCGCGAGACTAGCGGAGCGCGCTCCGATACCCTAGAGATTTCCTTGAGCTAAGAGGGTTGCGGCCAAACCGATGATTGCTCCGGCCCCCACCAACGCCGGCTCGGGGATCTTCCACTTCGACCAGAGCGCTCCAAGCGCTAGGATCAAGATAGTAGCGCCCAAGACGTCGTGGATTGTGCTGCGCGCAACGAGGAATGAAGTGCCGAGAAGAACACCGACGACGGCAACCGTGACTCCGCGAATAAAGCCCTGTACGCGTCGGTTTTGCCGATAACGGCGCAAGATTGGCGTCCCGAGCATCACGAAGATGAGCGATGGCGTAAAGATTCCGACCGTGGCGGCGACAGCACCGAAGAAACGATGCGTGAGATATCCGACGAACGTCGCGGTGATGACCACCGGCCCCGGTGAAATAATTCCGACTGCCACGGCGTCCAGAAACGCCTGATTTGAAAGCCAATGATACTGGTCCACGACATAGGTTTTCAAAAATGGCACGATAACGAGGCCGCTGCCAAAAATCAGCAAGCCCGTCTTAAAGAAGAACCAGAATAGCTTTGGCAATGCGACGCTCTGGTATAGGGCCGGAGCGAGCGGGGCGATAGAGAACAGCTTAACCCGTGTTTGCCGGGGCGCGCTGCTAGACTCGCTACTAGCCTGCGCCGAGGGAAGCGCTTGTCTATTGAAGAGAACGACTCCAATAGCGCCGGCGATCAAGAACAGCGCAACTAGTTCTCGCTGCACGACAATCGTAATGGCGCAAGCAATAGCAGCGAACGCGTAGGCAAGCCATTCTTGCCGTAAGGTCTTTCGCCCCAGATCCCAGCACGATCGCGCGATGATGGCAATGACAACGGGCCCAACACCGTAGAAAATCCCTTGCAGCTCCCAGGTTGAACCGAAGTGCACGTAAAGGACTGCCACCGCAACCACAATGAGAAAAGGCGCGGCTGCAAAAGCGATCGCGACCCCAAGCGCTCCGAGAGCGCCATGCGTGATGTATCCGCAATAGACGCCGAGTTGATAGGCTAGCGGTCCGGGGCAAGCGGTGGCTATCGCCAGGCCTTCGTCGTATTCTTCGGCGCTCACCCATCCGTAACGATCGGTTAGATCGCGGCGCATATAATTCGCGAGCGCTATCGGGCCCCCGAATCCCGTTAGGCCAAGGCGCAGGAAATAACCGAGCAAAGTGGCCAGCGACACGCCCTGCGTCATCGTGCGCCACGGTATGCGCGCTCGGTGCCGGAAATCCTGGGCGGTTCCTGCTGCACGATCGTCCGTTCCGCAGGCGGAGGGTGCCGCACCGCGGAAGCAGCCGCGATGATGCCGCGTCTCGTAGCAATTGTATTGCTCTTCGCGCTCGCCGGTTGTGCCTCGGGCGCGCAATCGCCGATGCCCTACATGCGAAGCGATGCCGCTTTACGAGCCCTCGAGGCCAGCGGCGCCGGAAAGATCACGCACGTCGTCTACATCGTCCAGGAGAACCGTAGCTTCGACAATCTCTTCCAAGGTTATCCGGGCGCGGATACGGTTTCGCAAGGCATTAACTCAAAGGGTCAGACGATCGCGCTGCGGCCCGTCTCTCTGGCGAGGGTGTACATCATCGATCACTCCGCTTACGCGATGTTCGCCGCCTGCAACGGAACCGGAAGTTTGCCGGGGACGGATTGCCAGATGAACGGCTTCAATAACGAAAATACGTATGGCGGCCCCGCAAACCCCCAGTACGTCTACGTGCCGCATAACGAGTCGAAGCCATATTTCGACATGGCACGCGAGTGGGTCGTGGGCGACAGGATGTTCCAGTCGCAGCTCGACGAGAGCTTTGTGGGGCACCAGTACGTCATCGCCGCGCAAGCCCAGTCGAGCGTCGATTTACCAGACGCGTATCTGTGGGGCTGTGCCGGGGGCCCTTCCGACACGGTCGCGACGATCACGCAAGATCGCAACCCCGACGGCCCCGCGCAGCAGGCCTGTTTCGATTACACGACACTGGGCGACGAGCTCGACAAGGCGAAACTGTCCTGGCATTTCTACGCGCCCCATTATGGCAACGACGCGGGGGGCAACGGCGGAACGTGGTCCGCTTATCAAGCGATTCGGCACATCTTCAAACATCGCGACTGGAACGAAGACGTAATCTCGCCGAATTGGAAGTTTATCACCGATGTGCGCGCGGGTAAGCTTGCGAACTTTACCTGGATCACGCCCGAATGCGCGGAATCCGACCATCTCGAGTGCGGCGGAGGCTACGGCCCATCTTGGGTTTCTGCCCTCGTCAACACGGTCGGAACGAGCAAGTTTTGGGACTCTACCGCGATCTTCGTCCAGTGGGACGATTGGGGCGGTTTCTACGACCACGTGGCCCCACCGTTTGAGGATTATGACGGTGTTGGCTTTCGCGTTCCGCTCCTGGTGATCTCTCCCTATGCCAAGAAGCAGCACGTCTCGCACGTGCAATACGAAACGGCCAGCGTCCTACGATTCGCCGAGGATCTCTACGGCCTCGGTCAACTTGCCGCGGCCGACAAGCGCGCAAACTCTCCTGCGTCCGATTGCTTCGACTTTTCGCAAAAGCCTCGTCCGTTCGTACCGATCAAGGCGCCCTACCCGGCAAAGTTTTTCATTCGCCACCACTTTTCGAGCAGCTACTTTGCGCCGGACTATGAATGATCTCGTTCAGATTTCACGCCGAACACGAGGAGCCACAACGTCAGCGACCCTTCCCCGATGAGACCCGTGATTATAGTGTAGGTAGATAGACGGCCTCCGAGCGCCGGAGAGAGATATGTCAGCCAACCTAAACCGGCAAGCGCGACCAGCAGGCCGAGCGTTCGCGGCAGGAGGTTCGACTTGAAGATGAGGTAACCGAGCAGGAGGCAGTAGAACCCGAAGAAGACCAGGCTGTTGACGTAGGGCGAGCGGACATGAAAGAGCGCAAGAAAAGTTATCGCGCATCCCACTAAGCTGAAGGCCGCCGCGAGCAAAGATAGGCTCTTGTTCACGGGCTTGAACAGGTCGTAGAAGATCAGGGTCACGGCCACATAGAACACGGTACCGATTAAGTTAGCTACAAGGCGGGGGCTGCCGCTCGCGAAGAGCGCGGCGTACAGGCCCGTCAATATGGTGAGCAAATAAAAAAGGCCGGCGATCCTCGCCTTGAGACGCGGCGGCAGTTCGGCGATTCGTTCCATCACTTCATCTCACCTCACAGGCCAATAAAAGGCACCCTCAATCGAGATACGCTACGGCCCAGCGTTTGTTTCATAGCAAACGGATCTGTTAAATCCAGCCGAGGCGATTGGGCTGCTCACCGCGAAAGTCGCAAGTCATCACGTGCATCTCTGGGCGCTCGCTACGACCGCGTTCCTCGCAAGTGCCGTTGAAGCGATCGAAGCGGCAACGATCGTTCTTGCCGTCGGCTACGCACAAGGCTGGCGAATCGCCCTCGCCGGCACCGCCTACGCAATTTTGGCTCTCGCCGCAATGGTGGGCATCGGCGGCCCAGCGATCTTGCACTTCGTGCCGATCAAAATCATCCGAATCGGGATCGGGGTCTTCTTGCTGTGGTTTGGCTACGGCTGGCTGCGCAAGGCCGTCTTGCGATACGCGGGACGGATCCCGCTGCGCGACGAGCATGCGGCCTTCGAGCGCGAGCTCGCTACATTACGCAACGCGCGAGAGCAGCGCGTGGGGCTTGCGACCGCCTTCAACGGCGTCTTTCTGGAGGGGCTGGAAGTCGCGATCATCGTCGTGACTGTGGGCTCGGCATCGAGCGGCGCGCTCGTTGCCGCAGCAGTGGGCGCACTGGCCGCCTTTGTCCTTGTTGCGATCGCCGCAGTTCTGGTGCGGCAGCCATTTGGGCGCATCCCGGAAAACACCATGAAGTTTGTCGTTGGCGTCATGCTCGTCACCTTCGGCACATTCTGGCTCGGCGAAGGTTTAGGTATAGCCTGGCATTTCGGGGATGTGACGCTTCCGATTCTGGCGGCCGCTTATGCGGGTTTGGCACTTCTTATTTGCTTACTTCTAAGGTCCACCGCACCGCCGCAAGCACTGCCCTAGGCTTTTGAACCGGAGGCCTCAGGTAGCGGCGGAAACAAGCGGGTCATTGTTTTTAAGAACCCGGCGGAACGAACCTGTCCGGCGTCGTGAAGTACTTGCTGGGCCACGCGACGATCGTATTATGGGGGTAGTCGTAGACGATGTTGAACCGCTTCAAGACGCCCGTGCCAATACTCGCACTGTCGGCGTTACTGGCGAAGACGCCTCCGGTTTGTCTCGAGGCTCGCGTCACGACGTTCATCAGATGCGTGCCGAAAACGTCAAGACTGGGAACTGTGAAGACGTCGGCGTACACGGGGCCGCCCAAACCGTAACCGGTCACGATGTTCTCTCTCGACGGATAACGGCCGAAGAAGCCGTTTCGCTTAGCGAAGGGTCCGAATAACGTCAACGAAGAGCGATCGCCCGAATCGACTATTATTTTCCCGGTGATGCCGTCGATCACAGCGTGGACCTCGGGCAGCACCCCCTCGAAGCGCGTCGTCGTCGCGTTCGCGGGAGCGGGTGGCGCGGTGCCGGCGAAGGTGATCGTTTTATCGTCGACGTCAACGAAGGTAGCGAACTGCTTGAGGACCGGATAGCCGAGAATCCCGTCCAAGTGCGGAAAATGGAGTTTGGTTCGGATCTCGGTGAGATCGAGCACGTCGGCATGCAGGTTCGTAAACGTTAGGTTCCCGAGTGAGAGCCTTGCAATCGCCGCTCGCCCGTTTTTCGCAGCATTGTTTCCGGCCCCCGTGACGGTTCCGGCATTTTGCACCGCGACGGCAAGCTTCGCGGCGACTTCGGGCGTCACGGCGATCGACGGCGAACCGGTGTCGAGGACCATCGTAAACGGCCCCTGCCCATCGATCTTGCACTCGATGACGATGCGATTGTCGACGTACGTAAACGGAATGGTGGTTTGGCCTGCAGACGGCGCTGCGGCCGCGGCGATGAGAGCGGCTAAGAGTAACATGTATCAAGCATTAACAGCGGCCGAATACATCCCTCTACGACGACATATCAAATATTATCAAAAAATGGCGTGTCTGCTGAGCACGCACTCAAGCAATTGCCATGCTGTTGAGAGACTACTTCTTAGAGATTTTTTCTCCAACGCAGGGATGCTGCGCTCTTCGCCCTTGTCATCGTCGCGCCTGCGAACGCAGCAGACTCCACAGACCTTGCACTGAGATCGCGAGCGACAAAAGAGAAACAACCGCAAGCGCGAGGAGCGTCCAGACGAAGAAAAAGGCTCCGCTCATTTTGCCGATCTCGATGCCTTGGAGGCCTCCGGTGCCGGTTACGTGGACGAAGAAAATGGTCAGCCCGACTAGCGATCCGAGCAGCATGATAATATGCCCCGACCGACGTTCGGGCAGCATCAGCGTGCCGTACAGCCAAACAGCAAGAATGGCCACCACCAGGAGGTTTAATGCCACGCCTTTGTCCGACCCGTATACGATGTCATCCACCAGGTGGAATGATGCGAGAAGGATCGAGAGGAGCGACGTTACCGGCAATACGAGGTTTCGCTTCACGCAGAAGGC
>JBAVTZ010000227.1:0-7918 GCA_049696515.1 Candidatus Cybelea sp.
GATTGAGCGCCCAAATGACGGCGCTGCCCACAAGGCCAGCGCCACCGGTGACTACAATTCTTCCGCGGTCTAGGTCGTGCATCGCTCCAAAAAATCCTAATCCCCCAGGCCTAAGGCGGAGTCCTCCGGGAAGCGGTCGACCGGCTTCATAGGCTTAGGAGAACGAAACTCAGAACTTGAGAATCAATCGCAAATACTCTGCACCTTCGTGCCTGCTCCATTCGTGCCTACTCCAATAGAGATTCGGAGGCCTCCGCGCCGGTGCGCGCATTACTTGGCTGATCTCAATTCGAGCTCAAGGTCTAAAGCGCACGCCCATGTTGAACGCGCGCCCAGGCCCGAAGTGATTGCCTTGAGCGTTGAGGAGCGTGACGTAGTAGCGATCGTTGAGTAGATTTTGGATATCGAGCGTCAGCGCGGTTTTCGGCGATATCGCGATTCCGTCTTCCACGTCAAAAATCGTGTGCGGCGTCTCTTTGCAGTATCCCGGTATAGCGGGTGGACAGAAGGCCGACGATAGACCGCTGCCGTAATACGCGTCCGCCGAAACCCAGCCCCCGCTCCGGTTATTGAGCAAAATGCCGCTGGTAATCGTGTAGCGCTGCTCGTGGTCGGCGGGCGTAAAGCCCGTTGGCGCGCCGAAGCAGGGTGCGAGGAGCTGCGTCTCGCAGCCGGAGTTGAGCGAAACTACATGAGCCAAGGTAAAGTAGGCGCGACTGTTGAGCGATAGGGGTTGGACGTAGTTAAGGGCCTCCTGGGACAGCCGGCCGAGCACGTAGTTGATGTCCTGATGAAGGAGGGTTACGCCGACTTGTGTGTCGTCGATGAGATCGTTCGCGTTTTTTTGCCAGATCCTAAGGCCGAGGTCGCCGGAGCCGACCGGGATATGCCCCCCGAGCTCTAACTGCGTGTCGCGTTCGGGCTTGACGTCGAACTGGGCTACCGTCCGTTGCAAGGGCCGGTTGAGCACGTAAGCGGCTTCCGGGCTCACGTTTTCAAATGAGAATGGTTCGAAGAATCGCCCGACATACCCGTAGACGCTGGCACGTTTTCCCAATATGCGTGTAATCTTTAGTCGCGGGCTGAACGCGCCGAAGCCCTGTCCGAAAGCGGTCGACTTGATGGTAAAGAAATCATAGCGGAGGCCATAGTCGGCTTGCCATAAACTGCTCATTCGCCAAGTGTCCTGAATGTAGGATTGGTAGGTATTCCCGAGATTCGGTGAATCATCGATTACCGCATACGGCGCGTTCGGGGTATTTGGTGTAAAGATCGGTGCGAGATAATTATTCGGCTGCAGCGTGAACGAGTAGTTTTTCAGCACGCGACTCAGGTCGTAGGAAACGCCTGCGCCAAGTGTATGGCTACCGAAACTCTGCGTGTAGTCACCCTGCATGATGTAGTCGAGCTCGGTCCGCTGATCGGCAAGCGATAAGCCGCACGTCGTCGGGAAGGCCGACGGGTTCGTTGGGGCGACCGCGAAAGCATTGGCGCAGTCCGTCGACGTGCCACCGTTGCCGAAGGGGGCCGGCGTCTGGTTGAGGGATTCACCGTAGATCCAATCGTTGTTCGGGTCGCCGAAGTCCTGGATCTTCGATTGGTTGTATGCCGGGCCCCAACTGATCACGCCCGTATTCCCGATCGCGTGGTGAAACTGGACCGACAGGAAGGTATCGGCTTGCGCTTCGTTGTCGTCAGTATTGCCCGGTTCGCCGTAGGCGATGTCGTTGGGGATTTGAAACGTGTCGCGACTGTTGAAGAACGTGATGTTGGTGAAGTTGTTTCCGCCGGCTGGAAGCGTAACGCGAGCGAATTGACCGACCGAGCTTGCGTCGTTGTGCGGTGAGTTGGAGTCCGGCGGATCGAGCCCGCGCGTCGTCGTCAGGCCGCTGAACGCAACGTCAAAGCCTCCTCCGCCCTCGAGGGGTGCGTGATATCCAAGCGTGGATTGGGCGGTGGTGTATGAGCCAAACGACGCATAGCCGTCGACACCGGGGGGGCCGATTCCCGCGCGCGATGACATATTGAAAACCGCTCCGAACCGCAGGCCGTACTGCGCAGGATACGCCCCTTCGATGAGATCCACAAAGGAGAGATTGTTGAGATTGATCTCGCTGCCGATATCCCGGTTGAGCTCCTGTGGTAACGGCACCCCATCGATCATATAATTGATGACGCCATGGTCGCCGTTGATATGGACTACGCCGTTTGCTCCTTGAGCGGCGCCCGGCATCTGCGTTTCCATCTCTGTAAAACTGTTGTTGAAGGGCAAGCGGGTCAAGGCGGTACTATTGAGGACCACATCGCTGCCGCTTCCGTGGATCGCAAGTGACTGCGATTGGGTGACGACGGCGTGCGCGATCTCCGTAAGCTCCGCAAGCGCGATGGATATGCTTGCACCGCTGCTTCCAAGATCGATGCGTACTAGCCCGCGGGAGACCCCGAGTTTCGCTTCCACGTCGTACGTGCCCAGCGCCAGCGGCGGGAAGGAAAAGTGACCCTTGGGGTCCGTTGTGGCCTTGACCGTCAGGTTGTTCCCCGATGCCGTTACCGCGGCGTGTGCGACCGGGCGGCCTCTCTCAGTCACCGTTCCGGTGAGGAACGCGCTTGCACTGACGGCATATGCCGGCACGGTGCAGATTAGGGCTAAGGCAACAGCGATCCAGACGACGACAAAAGCGCGCCGCTGCGATTGATCCATTGGCTCCTCAAGTTTGCGGAAACTTATTGACGAGTTGTAGTGTTGCTGATAATAGCGTATCATTATCAAATAGTCAACGGGCGAGGACCAGGGAAGGCCGCAGGCCTAGGGTAGGGTGAACGTGTTCGGTAAATCGGTGAAGACGATCGTGGTAAAGCAGCAAAGCCGGAAGACGAAGCAGCGTGATGCGCTCGCGGAGGTTTTAGAGCGCGCCGAACGCCCCCTGAGCGTCGACGAGCTGTTTGAGGCCGCGTCGAAACGTATCAAGGGGCTTGGCGTCGCGACCGTCTATCGGACGGTCGCCGTTCTCTTAGATGCCGGCCAGGTCGAAGCGGTCGAAATCCCCGGCGAGCCCACGCGCTACGAGCGCTCGGACAAGGGGCACCACCATCATTTTCAATGCGAGCGATGCGATCGCGTCTTTGACGTGGGAGGCTGCCTAGATAACCTCCGCACGATGGTGCCGCCAAAGTTTCGCGTCCGCGAACACGCCCTAACGCTATACGGTCTCTGCGCCAGCTGCGCGCATTAACTGCGCACCGGACTCGCTGCGCTTTGTCATCCTGAGCGGCCTTGTCATAGCGTCGTCACCCTTCGATTCCGGTGCGAAGCTTATCCTGAGCATAGTCGAAGGGCACCTCCGTTCAGGGTGACACCTAAAACGGCGCCGTGAAGCGCAGCAAGAACGAGCGGCCATTGGCGATCTGCGTTGTGTTGAAGCCGTTCGCTACCTTGATGACGTACTGATGGTTGAGCAGATTCAGCACTTGCAGCGAAAGGCCCAAGCCTTGATCTTCGCCTTGGTGACCCGGCGTTAGCTCGCGCCCGAGCGAGAAGTCGAAGGTGGTGTGCGCCGGGAGCGTTCCGCTCAGATTCGCGTTGGCATCTTCGAACTGCACCGGAAAGCCGCTCCCGTAGTTGGCCTGCAGCGTCCCGTACCAAAGCCGGTGCTGGCCGAAGCGGTGCGTGTACCCGGCAGTGGAGTCAACTGTTTGGCTGTGGTCTTCGGGTGATAACTGCGCGACGCAAGGCACGAACGGCGCGTTAACGTTGGGCGGAAAGAGAAACTCCGAGCCCGAGATGCAGGCCGCGTACGAACCGGAAACCGTCCCGGTCAAGAACCACTCGTCACCGCCGGGCTGTCGATCCTGCAGCCGGACCTCGGCCCCGTGATTAATGCCGATCGAGTTGTTGTAGACTGCGAAGATCGGCGTATTAAACAATTGAGTGGTGTCGAGCACGTTGACCGCGCTCTTTTGGAAAATATTCAGCGTGCCGGTAAAGAACGGGTTGAACGAGTGAACGATGCCGAGCTCGTAGTAAGAGTCGCTTTCGGGCTTGAGATCGTAGATTGGGTTCGTCGTGGAGCACGCCTGTTGCTCCGAGAGCAAGACGCAGGCCTGCCGGACGTCCTCGAGCAAAGGCGCGGCATAGAACCGGCCGTAGAAGGCATGCGCGACGTTCTTTCCGCCATCCCATGCGCTGACGCCGATGCGGGGGCTGATCTGATAGCCACCAACGTAGCCGGTGGACGCATCGTAGCGTAAACCGTAGCTCCAGACGACGTACGGCCCCATCGACCACTTGTCTTCGGCGTAGATGCCGATCTGCGATCCCGCCTGCCCTTGCGGCGTCGTGACTGCGGAAAAGAAAGGCGTAGCGACCTCGCCGCTCGACGCGCAGCCAACGTAGAAACAGGCAAAGTTCTGATAGGCCGTGGCACTTTCACGGCTGATGTCGACCCCGACTTTCCACGCGTGGTTCTTAGTGGCTCGAAAATCGGAGGCGCGTATTCCGACGTAGCTGGCGTAGGAGCCCTGATTTAATCCAACGATATGAACCGTCGCAGCGCAGGTCGGCGGGCAGACGCTGAAGTCGGGTTCGACCGCAAGTACGTCGCGCGGAAGATCCCCGAAGTAATCGATGCGCGTCGAACGCCACCAGGGGATCACTTGAAACACGCCGTTTCCGTCTTTGGAAATCTGGGTCCAATTAAGATTTGCAAAACGGTCGTACTCCAGTTGCGTGTCCAGCGTCCCGGGTGCGGCCACGACCGGGTCTAGCGGGTTGTTCGGATCCGTATTGATCGGGATCTGGAACTGCGAGAACTGATTGGAGTAGTCGAACGCAAGCGTGTTGCGCGGATCGAGTTGGGTGATGAAGCGAAAGAACTGGCTGTTGTTCGAGCTTGCATCGTTGATGGGAATGTAGGTGGGTGCGTCCAGGCCACGGTTGGTGGTTTCGGCGTTGGCGCTGAGAAAGAACTCGCTCGATCCGTAGCGCGACTCGAGGTCAAAACTGCCGATCCCTTGACCCTGGTTGCCGAGACCACCGGTGATCGTGCCGTAGGTTCCCACCGGAACATCCGTAGGCCGGTTGCTGATGAGGTTGACGACGCCGCCCATGCGGTCGCCGCCGTATTCGGCGGGAATCGCGCCGGTCAGCAGCTCGATCGAGTCGATGACCTTTGGGTCGATGATCTCGGCGAAGTTAGAGGTCGTGGCCAGCGGAAGGGGCGCGCCGTCGATATTGTACATTACGCCGTGAAAGCCGTTGATGACCGGCTCGTTATACGAAAACTGTACCACCCCCGGCAGCGTCTCGAGTAACCGGTTGAGGCTGTTGTTTACCGGTGAGGTTTGAATCTGCGATACCCCGAGCTGATTGACCGAGGGGGGATTGGCTTGGGGCCCGGCGTGTGCGGTCACCGTAGTCTGACTGATTTGCTTGAGCCGCCTCGAGAGCGCGATGTTGACCGTAGTAACGTTGCCGCTGGCAATATTAACGAGGACTTGAACTTCGTTTGTTCCCTTCGCTCGAGCGGTTACCCGGTACGAGCCGAACGGCACCTGTGAAAAGACGTAATCGCCCTTGGAATCGGTCGTCGTCTGAAACAGCGATCCCTCGCCTTCGACGATGACGGTTACGCCGGCTGCCGGTTTGTCATCAATAGTGATCCGGCCGCGAACGAGCCCGGAGTTCGCAGCGAAAGCGGTTGCGGTGAGGCTCAAAGCCAAAGAAACGGCGGCGAGCGCCGTAGTAAAACGAAACATGGTTCTCCTTCGATCTTTAAGTGACGCGCGACGATCGTCGCGCGCGTTTTAGGCGCTAGAGAACGAGCGCGATCGGAGGAGGACGGGCGAAGCGGCGGCTTGCCCAAAGAAACCGGCGCGGGGCCGGGCAGGGGCGCGAACGCCTCGACCAGAGGGGTGTCCGAGGCGCGAACGGGTCGCGCGATATGGCGATGATGGCCCGAGCAAGAGCCGCGACGAAGCCGCGAGCAAGGAAGTGCAGGAGCCATGAGGCGGCGATCAGAGCGAGCAGAATCGCGATCGGAGTGGCCGTCGCGTGATTCGGCTCGACGCCCTCAGCTGCCGCGAACCAGATTACGGTAGCCGGGAGAAGTAAACCGAGTGCGGGGAGGCGTTCGGTCAAGCGAGCGGCCAAGATGCTGCCGTCAGCGGCACCTCGGGCTCCGCTCCAGGCCAGGGAGCCGAAAAACACCAGGAGGCCTAGGGCGCCGGCCGCCGCCGCCTGCAGAAGTAGGGCATGATAGCCACCGGCCATCATGTGCTCGCCGCCGTAGAGGGCGCTATGGGCGAATAGGGAGGCGAGCAAGCCCAAGGCTAGCGCGCCGGGAACCTTCCGCAGGGTCACGAGGGTCTTTTCTAGGCGGGGCCAATGGGGGACCTTGGGACCGCGTCTTACTGACCCAGCCCCTTGGCAATCGTTGTCCCAGTGGGATGGAGTCGCGAAAGAAGAGCCTACAGTCATGAACTCGCGAGCACTAGTCGAAAATGCCGATACCGTCAGTCTGGTCTGCGCACTCCTGGTGCGCTTTCCCGAACTAGCGTCAATTCGCTCCGGACCGACGGAGCGGAGCTTGCGATTGACGTTCGCCGTGCGCCAACGGCTCGACCGAGCTGCGCAGAGCGCGCTCGCCGAAGGGATCGAAGAGCATGTCCGTAGCTTTCTCGCACTCGGCCGGGAAGAGCCGGCGGTGCTGCGCGTGCAGTGCGAAGGGGACCGAACGCTAACGTTCCTCCACGTGACGCGCGACCTGGACAGCTTTTCAAAGGAAGAACTCGAGCTGCAAGTGGGCTTCTTGCTGGAGCGCTGCGGTGATGCGCTCGTGCGCAGTCCACAGCCCGACGATCACCTCGAGGGTGATCCGGTGGCTGAGGATGAGGCCGCGCTCTATGCCGTCGAGGCGCTGCGCGATCCCGCACAGTCCAAGAGTTTGGTGGGGTTTAGAGAAGAAAAGCGCGTGCTCGTCTACTTTTTAAAATCCCAAAAGAAAGCAAAGGCGTCGGCTCGCCGATAACAAGCCCTCCCCTCAAGCTCCTGGTTATTGGGGACGTCGTCGGCTCCCCGGGGCGCGATGCCCTCAAGCGGTGTGTAGCCCTGCTTCGGGAGCAGTATCAAGTTGACGCTTGCATCGCCAACGGCGAGAATGCTGCGGGCGGTTTTGGCCTGACCGCACAGACCGCCGAAGAGATGTTCGCGAGCGGAGTGGATTTTATCACGGGTGGAAACCACATCTTTGACAAGCGCGACTTCGCGGAGTACTTGGAGAACACGAACCGCGTGATACGCCCGGCCAACTACCCACCCACGGTGCCTGGCCGGGGCGCGGGAACCTTCGCCGCCAACGGCGTGACGGTCGGAGTCCTCAATTTAATGGGGCGTACTTTTATGCCGCCGGTGGACGATCCGTTCCGCTGCGCGGATGTGCACCTCGAGGATCTTCGCCGGCGCACGCCGGTCGTGATTGTCGACATCCATGCCGAGGCAACCTCGGAAAAGGTCGCGCTTGGACGCTACCTCGATGGTCGCGTTTCGTGCCTCTTCGGTACCCACACGCACGTCCAAACGGCCGACGAGCAGATTCTTCCCGGAGGCACGGCTTACATTAGCGACCTGGGGATGACCGGCCCGACCGAGGGCGTGATCGGTATGGATGCAGGCGCGGTGCTCGACCGGTTTCTCACGGGTCTCTCGGAGCGATTTAGCGTACAGAAAAGTGGGATGAAGCAGCTCTGCGGTGCCGTGGTGACGATCGATTCGAGCTCCGGTAAGGCCAGCGATATCAAGCGCATCTTCCTCCGAGGGATCGCATGAGCACCGGCGTCACGTTGAAGGTTTCGGCCAAGAGCAGCCCTAACGCGGTGGCCGGGGCACTGGCGGCGGCACTGCGGGAGCGCGAGAGCGCCGAGC
>JBAVTZ010000228.1:0-1995 GCA_049696515.1 Candidatus Cybelea sp.
GCGAAGTGGTTCGCCACCGAGGCGGCAGGCCGCGTCTGCGACCGAGCGGTGCAGTTGTTCGGTGGCCGGGGCGTCAGCCGCGGCGAAATCGTCGAGCGCCTCTATCGGGACGTGCGCGCCTTGCGCATCTACGAAGGTTCGAGCGAGATCCAGCAGCTCGTGATCGCGAAACAGACGTTGGACGGTTGAGGATGCGCCTTACCGCTCACATCGATACCTTCGCGGAGGATCGTCTGCCCCCGCCGGAGGCGATGCCGGATGCGTTACTCGATCCGGGTGGACTCCAATATCCGCTGTGGCTGAACGCCGCGGCGTATCTGCTCGATCGGCACGTCGCGGCGGGCGACGGCGCGCGGCGTTGCATTCTTGCCCCCGGCATCGCCTGGAGCTACGCGGATCTAGAAACTGCCGCAAACCGCATCGCGCACGTCCTGCGCGACGAACTGAACCTACGGCCGGGAAATCGCGTCTTGCTGCGAGCACCCAATACGCCGATGCTCGCCGCCTGCTGGTTCGCGGTCCTCAAAGCCGGCGGCATCGCGGTGACGACGATGCCGCTCTACCGCGCAGGCGAACTTCGTTTCATGATCGAGACGGCGCAGTGCAAGGTCGCGCTCTGCGACGTTACTTTAGGCGACGAATTCGAAGCCGCGCGCCGCGAGCTCGGTGGCATCCAGGTGGCCTACTTCAATACGGCCGAGGGTGACGGACTCGAAGCAATGATGGCGACCAAACCAGCCGATTTTCCGACCGTCGAAACGGCTGCGGAGGACGTTGCCCTGATCGCATTTACCTCCGGAACTACCGGAAGGCCGAAGGCGGCAATGCATTATCATCGGGATTTGCTGGCCACCTGCGATACCTACGGCGCCCGCGTGCTCAAGCCGCGGCGCGACGACCTGTTCTGTGGAAGTCCTCCGCTCGCGTTTACCTTCGGCCTCGGCGGTTTGTTGCTGTTTCCCCTTTACACCGGGGCAGCGACGCTCTTGTTGGAAAAAGCCGGCCCAGCCGACTTGCTGCACGCCATCGAAGGATTCGGCGTAACGACCCTCTTTACGGCGCCGATCGCTTATCGCGCGATGGCCGGGGCTTCCGCATCGTACAACCTTGCGACGTTGCGCTGCTGCGTCTCCGCAGGCGAAACGCTTCCGAAATCCGTCTGGGAAGAATGGCATGCGAAGACCGGGCTGCGAATTCTCGACGGCATCGGCAGCACCGAGATGCTGCACATCTTCATCGGGTCACCGGAACGCGATGCGCGCGCGGGTTCTACCGGCCGCGTGGTGCCCGGGTACGTTGCGGAAGTTCACGACGACGAGGGGTGCCGGGTGCCCGACGGGAGGGTCGGCCGCCTCGCCGTGAAGGGCCCCACCGGTTGCAAATATCTGCAAGACCCGCGTCAAAGCATCTACGTGAAACAGGGCTGGAACTATCCCGGCGATGCCTATCGAAGAGATGCCGACGGCTATTTCTGGTACGTTGCGCGTACCGACGACATGATCGTTTCGGCCGGCTACAACATTTCCGGCCCCGAAGTCGAACAAGCGCTAATCGCCCACGCCGACGTCAAGGAGGTCGCGGTCGTTGCCAAACGCGATCCCGCAAAAGAGACGAATCTCGTCAAGGCCTTCGTCGTGCTAGCCAATGGTTGCGGCGCAAGCAGCGAAAAAGCCGACGAGCTGCGCGAGTTCTGCAAAGCCCAAATCGCCCCGTTCAAGGCGCCTCGCGAGATCGCGTTCGTCACCGAGCTCCCCCGCACCGAAACCGGTAAACTCCAGCGCTACAAACTCCGCGAAGAATCAACGATCGATTGTAGGCAGGGTGGTGATTAACGGCGTTCGGCCTACCGGCATTCCGCTGCGGGATCGCGCCCTACGGACATCCTGTCCTTCGGTTGCTCGTACGCGATTTTCGGGAAAACGAAGTTTTGAAGAACACATCCTGTGTTGCCAGAAAATCGCTAAGTCCCGTAGCCGCAATGCCGGCAGGCCGAAC
>JBAVTZ010000229.1:0-2929 GCA_049696515.1 Candidatus Cybelea sp.
GCCAGGACGTCCGCAAGCGAGGTAGGCTCGAGCGAAACGATTCGCGGATCCGATCGCAAGCGTTTCGCCGCACGGTCGACGATGTCGTATGAAACGGCGCAGACAGCGCAGAGCTCTTGGGTGACGATCAGATCCGGCTCGAGACGTTCGAGCAATGCCGCATCTAGCTGGTAGAGGCTCGACCCCGCGTGAACCGCGGCCCGCACGTGCCGATCGATCTCGCTTGGCGTGCTCGCGTCGAAGCTCGCGGCCGTCGTTAGCTTTGGCAACCGTAACGCGTCGGGCGGATAATCGCATTCGTGCGTTACCCCCACCACTTCCCCGCCGGCACCGATTCCGAAGAGAATTTCGGTCGCGCTCGGGAGCAGGCTCACAATTTTCATTTTCCGAACCAAACGCCCCCTGATGAACGTCTTTGTGGTTGTCGCGGGGCTGCTGGGCGGCCTCGCACTCTTCTTGTTCGGCGTCGACCGAATCACGAGCTCCCTCAAGGCCGCCGGCGGCGACAGCATCAGAAATATTCTCGAGCGCCTGTCAGTAAACGCCTTCCTCGGAGCGATAACCGGGGTGCTCGTCACCGCAATCCTGCAAGCTTCGGCCGTGACGATTGCCATCGCAATCGGATTTGTGTCGGCCAACCTCATGACGCTCGAACGCGCGATTCCGATCGTACTTGGCTCCAACGTCGGAACAACCTCGACCGCCTTTCTCGCCTCGGTCGACATCGGGCCGTGGGCCTATCTTCTTATCGCGATCGGGTTTGTGGCCGGTAAATTTGCTCGGACGCAACGCCTCGGTTACATCGCCAATGCGATCATCGCGCTGGGCTTGGTACTGGTCGGGCTGGAATTGATGAAGCAGTCGATGGTCCCGCTGCGTACGTGGGAGCCATTTATCGACCTGATGGCGGCGACGTCGCACCCGGTGGTCGGCATTTCCTTGGGTCTTGTGATGACGGCGTTGGTCCAATCCTCGACGGCGACCATCGGCGTGGCCGTGGCGCTCGCAAGTGCCGGCGTGCTCGGATTGGATGGCGGCATCGCTATCGCGCTGGGCGCCAATGTCGGCTCGGTGGTCATGCCCATCATTGCGTCGCTCGATAAGTCGGCCGAAGCCAAGCGCGTGGCTGGCGTGCAGGTAATCTTTAACGTCGTCGGCGTCGGGCTCTGGGTAGGTCTGATTCCTTTTTTAGCCTCGGTCGCGGCGCGATTTACATCGGAGGTTGCAACGCAGCTCGCGCTGGCCAACACGATCTTCAACACGGTGAATATGCTTCTTTTTTTACCCTTCACCCCGCAGCTCGCGTGGTTGGTACGTAAACTTATTCCGGGGCCCACGCGAGAAGAGGGACCCGCGTCGCTGGACCCCAGCCTAATCGAAACGCCCGCCCTCGCGCTGGGAGCAGCTTGGCAGAGCGTAAGCGCACTAGGCGAGGCCGCCGGCGCAGCGCTGTCGGCGGCGCTCGAAGTCGCGGTGGCTGGGCAGCCGGCAGCCGACGCCGGCAATGCTTCGCTCGAACAAAGACGCAGGGAGGTCGTCGAGTATCTCGGCCGGATCGCCGGGAGCGACAACCTCGATCAAGCGCAGCGAAAGCGAGTAGTCGCCGCAATCGTGAGTGCTGACGAATTTGCGACGGTCGGCACCGACGTCGTGGGGAACCTCGTGAGTGTAGCGCGACGGCGGGGCGAAGCCGGTCTCACATTTGATGCGTTGCGGCCTGCAACGGCAGCAGCAGGGGAGCTATTCGCACGCGCGGTCGTGACGTTCGAAAGGTTTCCGGCGACGCGGGTTGACCACACCTCGTCCTCTGCACTCGACCTTTCGAATCGGCGCCTATCGGTCATTGCAGCCGCGTACGCCTCTGACAGCGGCGGGATGGAAGCGTACGAAATGAGTTCTTGGATTCTTACTCAGGTCGAGTTGATCGGGCACGCGACGCGCGAAATTGGACGTGCGCTCGAAGCCGCGGGCAAAACCCCTCGGTCTTAGCGTTGCCGCGTGCCGAGCTACTCTCCTTGGGCGAGCGAGTACCCGCGCTCCCCGTTAAACGTATAAAGCCCCTCCGTCTTAATCACATCGAAGCCCGCTCGATCGGCCGCTAGCAAAAGTCTTACGACGTGGTCGGGGGTGAAGAGCTCGCCGTTCGACTCGAACCGGCAGGACCAGTGATCGCTCCAATAGGTGTCGGGATTGCCGTTCGGCCAAACCTTCGTGCCGCGGTTGCTGATGGTCGTGAGCTTGGTGCCGTCAACGTTGAACTGCTGCATAATAGCGGCGATCTGATCGGGGTTGCCATCGCGCCGGTCGATAAAGAGATCTACCCCTGCTCTCAGCTTCATCGGGGGCTTTCCAGCCGGACGGATCGCGAGGTTCATCTGCGCCTCTTTGTCGTATTCGGCTGGTTTAAGATGCTCCGGCTTC
The DNA here is from genome assembly GCA_049696515.1 of Candidatus Cybelea sp. Lineage (GTDB taxonomy): Bacteria > Vulcanimicrobiota > Vulcanimicrobiia > Vulcanimicrobiales > Vulcanimicrobiaceae > Cybelea. The sequence goes on from JBAVTZ010000229.1 coordinate 2,422, forward strand.
TCGCCGAGACGCGCGATGACGGCATCGGCGAACTCTTTGGTCCCAACCTTTTTGCGCGACGTGGACTCGGTGAAGATGTCGTACGTATGGATCCCGTCCTCGATCGTGCAGAGCCACGCATTGTGCACGCGCTCGGCAGTGTCGGCTTGCGCGATGTGCACCAGCATCAAAATTGCTCCGTGTAGCAGCCCTGAGGGATTGGCTAGATTTTGACCCGCGCGGCGCGGCGCCGAACCGTGAATTGCTTCGAACATCGAGCAATGATCCCCGATATTGGCCGAGCCCGCCAAGCCAACCGAGCCGGTGATCTGCGCCGCAACGTCGGAGAGGACGTCACCATAAAGATTCGGCATGACGATCACGTCGAAGGCCTCCGGGGTATCCGCCATCTTTGCGGCCCCGATGTCGACGATCCAGTGCTCGCTTTCGATCTCTGGATATTCGAGCGCGATCTCGTTGAAGGTCCGATGGAACAGCCCGTCGGTGATCTTCATAATGTTGTCTTTTG
>JBAVTZ010000230.1:0-18166 GCA_049696515.1 Candidatus Cybelea sp.
GCGCCGGTCAGCACCAGGATGACGCCCACGTTCGAGCAAGCCGAGGCCATCGAGTGGATCGAGTCGGCACTTGACGCTGCCCGCGTCGAAGCGGCGCTGCTTTTCGGCGTTACCGGGAGCGGCAAGACCTTCGTCTACGTCGAGGCGATTAAGTATGCGCTGCGCGAGGGGCGACGTGCGATCGTGCTCGTGCCGGAAATCTCGCTGACGCCGCAAGCGGCTCAACGCTTCGAGGCGGCCTTCGGGGACCGCGTCGCCGTGCTCCACTCCGCGCTCTCCGACCGAGAGCGCTTCGACGCATGGCAGGCGTGTGCGCGCGGAGAGATTGACGTCGTCGTGGGAGCACGGAGTGCGATCTTTGCTCCACTGCCACGGGTCGGTTTAGTGATCGTGGACGAAGCGCACGATCCGTCTTACAAACAAGAGTCCGTGCCGCGCTACCAGGCGGTCGCAGTAGCTCGCGAACGAATGCGACGGGAAGAGGGACTGCTGCTACTGGGTAGTGCGACGCCGTCACTTGAAAGTTATGCCGCCGCGAAGGACGGGAAGATCGCGTTGCTGCGCTTGCGTGAACGAGCCACGGCGCAGCCCCTTCCCGAAGTTCGGATCGTGGATTTGCGCAAAGAGTTCGAAAGCGGCAACCGCAGCATCTTCAGCAGCGCGCTTGTTCAAGCGCTTGGCGAGCGGCTTCGCCGCCGGGAAAAGAGCCTGCTCTTCGTAAACCGTCGCGGGAGCGCGGGCGCTTTGCTCTGCCGCAGCTGCGGGAACTCGCCGGAGTGCCCGCGATGCAGCGTAACGCTGGCGGTCCACCGCAGCGAACGATTGCTTCGCTGTCACTATTGCGACTATCAGATCCCGATTCCGCGACTCTGCCCCGCCTGCGGGTCGGAGACGATGCACGAGTTCGGTGTCGGGACGGAGCGCGTCGCGCAAGAGGTTTTGCGGCTTTTCCCAGAGGCACGTGTGTTGCGGATGGACTCCGACACCACCACCCGGCTTGGCGCACACGCGCGCATTCTGGCTTCGTTCGAAGAGCAAGGGGACGTGTTAGTTGGAACGCAGATGGTGGCCAAAGGCCTCGACTATCCTACCGTTACATTGGCGGGCGTCGTCGCCGCCGATCTCGGTTTACACCTTCCGGATTTCCGCGCCGCCGAACGAAGCTTTGCCCTGATCGCGCAAGTTGCCGGGCGCAGCGGACGCACTCGGCGGGGCGAGGCGATCGTACAGACCTACGTGCCGCAACATCCAGCGATTCTTTTCGCTGCGCAACACGACTACGACGGTTTTGCCGAGGTGGAGCTGCAGGAACGTGCCGCTTCAGGCTTCCCCCCAACGCAGCGGTTGCTCTACTTGGGCATCATCGGGCGGGACAAGCGACGCGTCGCCGAGCGAGCGCACCACTACGCGGGATTGCTGCGGGACGTGGACGCGACGGAAGTGCTGGGTCCTGTTCCGTATCCGGTCGCGCGGGTCAACGAGGAATGGCGCTATCGCATCGCCCTAAAGAGCCGAAGACCGATCACCCTGCGCGCAATTATTCGAGAGCGAATCCTACCGCTGGCGCGTGCCGACCGGACGACCCGCCTAGCGATCAACGTCGATCCGTAGTCCGCAGGTGCGCCTATTTTTTCGAGCGGCTCGATTTACCCTTAACGACCTTGGCGGGGGCGCTGCCGGCGCGTCGCACGGCCTTAGCCAGGCGCGATTTTTTGCGCGCCGCTTTGTTGGGATGGATGATGCCCTTGCCGGCGGACTTGTCGAAGGCGCTATCTGCGAGCCGAACGGCTTCAGCTTCGCCGGAGGTGGCGGCTCGCTTGTACAGCGTCTTCAAGCGCCCTTTGGCGCCCTTGTTGCGCGCCGTGCGCTTTTCAGATTGCAATACCCACTTTTCGGCGGCCTTGATGTTCGGCAAGAAGACTCCTCTCCAGATAAGGGTGGCGGAACGGCGTGTATCATACCAGGTGTCCGCAGTTAGTGTCCAGGGCGACCCCGGAGCCTCCCCTAGCTTGGTTCCAGCAGCATCTTCCGATAGCTGGCATAGCGGCTCGGGGCGATGAGTCCCTCCGCTACCCCGGCTTGAACCGCACAATCTGGTTCCGTCAGGTGGGTGCAGTCGGCGAACCGACAGCGCAAAGCGGGCTCACGCATCTCGCGAAAGGTAGCTCCCAGGGCCGGCGCGGCGACCGTTCCTAGCCCGAACTCGCTGATCCCCGGGCTGTCGATGAGAAAGCCGCTCCCCATGCGGTAAAGACGACCCGACGTAGTCGTCTGTCGTCCAAGACCGTAGCGCGACACGTCGCCGATAACGCTCTCTCCGCCTAGCGCCCGAAAGATGGTGCTCTTGCCGACGCCCGAGTTGCCGGCCAGCATTGCGCGGCGCCCGTAAATGAGCTCGCGAAAGGCGTCGATGTTTTCGCCCTTCTTTGGATTCAGGGAGATCGTCGGATACCCCAGTGCGCTATAGAGTGCAAGTAGGCCGGCGCTCTCAGCCGCATCGCCTAGATCGGGCTTGGAAAAGACTACCGCAGCCGCGACCTCTTCTAACTCGGCAAAGGCCAGAAGCTGGTCGAGTGTGACCAAGCGGGGAGGCGGATCGGCAAAAGCCGTAACCGTGACGAGCAAGTCGACGTTGGCAGCCATCGTCTTGGAACGACCGCCGGCGCTCAGACGCTTAAGCTCAAAACCGCGCGGCTCGATGCGCTCCACGAGCGCGTGTCCATCTTCGAGCAACCGTACTTGTACGACGTCGCCGGGCACCGGCATAAACCGCTTTCCCGACATCCGGCGCAGTTGCGCGATGCGGGGCACGGTTTCGCCGTCAACCGAGATCCACGCCGAATTCTTTCCGGTTGAGACGACAAACGCCCGATGTGTTTCGCTCAAACGCAAGATTGCACGATGAAAACAGCTAACCTTAAAACGAGCGTGGCTTATCTTACCTTGAGCATCGAGGGAAACCCCAGCGATGCGCGACGCGAAGCGGTCGATGGCATCGTCCAGCGCGACGGCGGACTAGCGACTTGGCGCACCAGTCTAGCTGCCGAGCGCTCATATGCTTTGCTCGAACTTCCGGGGATGAATGAGGTGGCGGCAATTCGCGCAGCCGCGGCCGGGACCGTGTACGAAACGGCAGTCATTGCGGTCGCTGTTTTCCCTGCGGTGCCGGAAGCCTTGCCGCGCTTGCTCGACGCGCTCGGCGGCCCGGGCCGGCCCGCCGGAATCCTCGCCTGCCGGACCTGCCCGGGAGGGGTCGTCATCGAGTGGGATCCGGAGATTTCGGGCCTGGAACTTGTGCGCGGCTTGGTGACCGTTGAGTTGCGATGCTACGGGAGCGGGTGGACGACCGAGCTCCTTTCGCCGCTTCCTCCAGCACTTGTTGCGACGATTGCGGCGCAAGGTCTGGCGGCGCCGGAGATTGCCCCGAAGCGCGTCTTGGAGTTTTTGATCGGCCGTGATTAGCTCGTTCGGCCAGTACGTCGGCCTCTCGGACGTCATTGACGTTATCGCCACCAGCATCTTGATTTATTACGTACTGCTGTTAATTCGCGGTACGCGCGCGGTACAGATTCTGATCGGGATTCTGGTTCTAGTGGGGTTGCTTGGCATCGCCAATCTCTTGCATCTCTATCTGCTGGGTACAATTCTTCGCTTCATGCTCGCGGGCGCTGCGGTGGCAATTCTAATCGTCTTTCAGCCCGAGCTGCGGCGAGCGCTCGAACAAATCGGGCGCGGAGGCCTCTTTCACATGGAAGGCGACGAGGGCGAACTGACGTGGGGGCGCCCGGCGGATCGAACGATCGCCGCGTTGGCTCGCACGGCGTTCTTACTCGCACGCAGCCGCCGCGGGGCGTTGATCGTTCTCGAGCAGCAAACCGGGCTCAAAGAGTATTGCGAAAGCGGGACGATGCTGCGCGCCGATATTTCTGAGGAACTCCTGGTGACGATCTTCGCGCCCGTCTCACCGTTGCACGATGGCGCCGCAATCGTGCGCGAGGGTCGTCTCGAGGCCGCGGGATGCTTCTTGCCGCTGGCGGAGCAATCGCTGACGAACGCGCGGCTAGGAACGCGCCATCGGGCGGCGCTTGGTCTCAGCGAGCAGACCGACGCGGTCGTGGTGGTCGTTTCGGAACAGACCGGAATGATTACGATTGCGCGCGGTGGCAAGCTCTCGCGTCCCGTGGACGACGAGCAGCGGCTAGTGAAGATGTTGCTGGCCGTAACCCGGCCGCCTCGCCAGCAACGCCGCCGCCCGAACGATCTGATCTCACACCTGCGTTCGAGGCTGCGCCCCCAGCGAGGAGAATCGGAGTCGCAAGTCTCTTGGATCTTCAAGGGTCGCGGTCACGACGATCTCGTTTCGTAATGGTCCATCACGCCACTAATGCTTATTCTCCGAAAGAACTTTGCACTTAAACTGCTTGCAGTGGCGCTCGCGATCGTCGGTTGGGCCTATTTCCGCTTCGCGAGCAATCCTATCCTGGCTACGGCTCAATTCGATCAGCAGCTCTCGGTTCCGATCTCATCGGTGAATTTACCGCTGGGATACGTCGCGCGATTCACGGACCACCAAGCGGTCGTGACCGTTGCGGCGAAGCGCGGCGAGCCGCCGATCAAGCCGGAGGAGCTCAAAGCGGTACTCGACCTTTCGAATAAGGAAACCGGTGTTTATAACGTGCCCGTACAGTTAGTCGCTCCCGACGTAGTCGTTCAAAGCCTGAGCCCTGCCTCGGTCACGTTGACGATCGAGAAGATCGAGGAACGTTCCTTCCCAATCACGGTACACTACGTGGGCGCTCAGCCCAGCGGTATCGTCGTCGGCGACACGCGGATGCAACCCGGCTCCGCAATCGTTCGCGCGCCGACCTCGCTGCTGGCGCAAGTGGCGGCCGTGCACGTGGACGTCAATCTTCCAAACCAGCCGAAGTCGCTCGCAGAAATGGTTCGCCCGGTGGCCGTCGATCCGACGGGGGCGGAAGTTTCCGGTCTTTCCGTCGTACCGGATCTGGTGCGTGTCGAACTCCAGTTTGTTGCCGGTTCGGGTACGGCCAAGTGACGCGCCTTTTTGGAACTGACGGCGTCCGTGGCGTGGCAAACCGCGAGCTGAGCCCCGAGCTCGCATTTCGGATCGGGCGCGCCACTGCAAGCGTGCTCTCGAACGGAGGAGACCGCCGTACTCCGATCCTGGTGGGGCGCGACACGCGTCTGTCGGGGACGATGCTCGAGGCGGCAATCGTGGCGGGCATCACCTCGGTCGGCCGCGACGCAACATCGCTTGGCATCATTCCGACACCTGGGGTCGCGTGCGTAACTCGGACCACCGGTGCTGCGGCCGGGGTGGTGATCAGCGCCTCACATAATCCGATCGCCGACAACGGCATCAAGATTTTTGGTTCGGACGGCTTCAAGCTTTCGGACGAACTGGAAGATCGGATCGAAGAGTTGATCGATTCATCCGATCTTCCGCGACCGACGGGAACCGGCGTCGGAATTGCGCGGGTCGCACAAAATCTGACCCGCCACTACTACCGGGAGCTCTGTGAGGCATCGAGCGATCTTCACGGCGTGCACGTGATCGTAGACGGAGGCTACGGTGCGGCTTATGCGATTGCCCCGTACGTCTTGCGTAAGCTCGGAGCGACGGTTACGGAAATCAACTGCGAAAATGATGGGGGACGAATTAATGTAGACTGCGGAGCGACGGACTTACGCGCCTTGCAGGCGACGGTTCGCGCCAAACTTGAGAGTGGGGAGCGACGCGTGCTCGGTGTGGCCTTCGACGGCGATGCAGATCGAGTGCTCTTCGTCGACGAAACCGGCGCAATCGCAACCGGGGACCATATGCTGTTCGCCTTGGGTCGCGAGATGCAAGAGCGCGACGAGCTGCCCGGCGACACCATCGTGGCCACGGTGATGAGCAACATCGGTTTCGAGCGGGCGTTGCGTAAGCATGGGATCGCATTGGTTCGCGCGCCGGTCGGCGATCGGTACGTGCTCGAGCGCATGCGTGAGGGGTCATTTAGGTTGGGCGGCGAGCAATCCGGGCACGTTATCGACTTTCGCTACAACACAACCGGTGACGGACCGCGCACGGCGATCACGTTGCTCGGTATCGTGGCGACGCATGGTGCGAGTTTGCACGAGTTGGTGCGCGAAGTCGTGAGCGCACCGCAGATACTTCTCAACGTTCGGACGAGTCATAAAGAAGTTCTTACTGCGCCTTCCGTGCGCGAAGAAATTGCGGCAGCCGAAGCCGCACTCGAAGGCTCCGGCCGGCTTTTAATTCGCCCGTCGGGAACGGAGCCGTTGATTCGCGTGATGGCCGAGGGCGACGATCCAATTCTTGTTGAAACGGTTGCCGGTCGGGTTGCTGCCCGAATCGAACAGGAGGTAGCGCGCTTCGCGGCGACATAAACATCACAACGAACGAAATCCGATCCATCCCAGAAGGGCGTCACGGCATAACGCCGAAGCGCCCGCACATCAAAGGGATTCCCGAAGGGTCGAAAGCTCGTCGGGAAATCTCATGCCTGAACAAGGTCACTGAGTCGGGACAACGTCCCGAGCGGGGGATATCCCGGTAGGGGTGAATGGGCCGGTCGGCCCTAGGGCGATTCTTTCCCGTCCGAACCCGTCAACTAACCCCGCAAGTGTCGCGAAAGAGGAGCGGTTTCTTGCGTCATGCGTTAGCTCTAGGAACATTCATTTTAGTCATTGCCACCTCGGCCGCGGTCGCGCACGCTGATAGTGGCGTCGGCATCCCGCAACTGGACTACACTGGGTCCTCGCAAGCGGGTAACGCCCCGGCTGTGAGTCCCGACGTCGCTGCGTGGACCTCGCGCCTGATCATCACCTCTCACGAACATCACCGAGGTATCGGTCGCTTCACAGGCGGTGTACTCGCTCGCACCTCAAGGATCGCCACAGAGTTAACCCGCAGCGCGATGAGGTTTTTGGGCGTGCCCTACGTGTTCGGTGGAACCAGCACGTCGGGGTTTGACTGCTCCGGCTTCGTGCAGCACGTCTTTGCCCTGCTGGGAATCGGGTTGCCGCGTACGGCCGACGCGCAGTACGACGTTGGCAGGCCGGCGGTCGGCGGTCCACGCGCGGGTGACCTGGTCTTCTTCGATACCTACGGCGGCGTTTCGCACGTCGGAATCTATCTTGGGCGAGGGAAGTTCGTCCACGCGAGCTCCAGCCGGGGCGTAACGGTGAGCCGGCTTGCGGAGTCGTATTGGGCCTCGCGCTACGTCGGAGCACGGCGGCTGATCGCTACCCGCTAGGAGTCGAAGAGGGGCTTCGACCGCCCGACCCTAAGCACGCTGCCGTTTAGCTGACCGATGGGGTGTAGCCAAGCGGTAAGGCAGCGGACTTTGACTCCGCCATGCGTTGGTTCGAATCCAGCCACCCCAGAAGGCTACTAGCGAGCGGTGACTCTGCGATTCGTTGGTGCTCCCTTCGATTTCGCTCAGGGTGACAAGCCAACCAGAAGCTCGCTTGGCAAGCCACCTGGAAGAGCGTTTGGCCGCGGCGGCGGAGTCGCGGCAGAAGGGCCGTCGAAGCTACGATCCGATGGCGCAGAATGCGACGGCGCTTCACATTACCAACGGCGACGGAGCGCTTTATCTTCTTAAGAAAGCGGGCATCCTCGGTACGCATCTCGCCTGGCGCGATGCTCTTAACGAAGGGCCCGTCCCGGCCGGTCTATCGCTCGAGGAAACGAGCGCGGTACGGGCGCAGTTTCTGGCGCTCCGCGGATACGGAAATCCGATCCGGCTCATTCACGAGTTTCAACGACGCGACGCTCAGCTTCGGCGGGCCGGTGAGTTCAACGAAGTCGTGCTTTGGTTCGAACACGACCTCTACGATCAGCTGCAGATTCTGCAAGCCCTCACCGCGCTGGAAGAACTCGACCTGGAACCAGGGCGCATCTCCGTGGTGCAAAGCGATCACTATCTCGCAAGCATGACGGTCGATGAGATCTTTCCGCTGCTGCCGAAGCGGCGCACGGCCACCGCGGCCATTTTTAAATCGGCTCGTCGAACCTGGGAACGCTTCACCTCCGAATCGCCCAGCGATCTTTATGCTGCGGCTGGAGAAGACGCGATTGGTCTGCCCTTCTTGCGCGCATCGCTGCAGCGTCTTTGCGAGGAGTATCCTTGGAAGCGCGACGGCCTTTCGCGCTCAGAGCGGCAGGCGCTCTATGCGGTTGCGCAAGGCCCCGCTCGCTTGGAGGAGCTTTTTTCGCGCGCGCAACTTCGCGAAGAAGCGTTTTTCCTAGGGGACCGTGCTTTCGCCAAGATTCTCGACGACCTCAGCACCGGCAGTGGAGCGCTTATCGAGCGCGAAGACGGAATACTCGTTCCCACCGCGCTGGGACGCCGCGTGCTCGCGGGCGACGCGGACTGGCTCGAAGAACATCCCATAGACCGCTGGATCGGGGGCGTTCACCTGGTTCCCGAACAACTCACCCGGTGGGACGACGATGCCGCGCGCTTTATCTGAATCTCACCAGCGAATTCAAGGCCAAGCTTTACTTAGGCGCGAAGGGCGAAAACGAATATGACGCATGATGAATTGAACATCGACCTGAAGACTGAAAACGGGGGTGAGACACTCGTTTTTAAACTGCGCGGGAGCCTCGACCTGGCCACCGCACCGATGGTCCGCGCAGCACTTAGCGAGGCGACGCAAGAGGGTAGTCACGAGCTGATCGTCGATTTGACGCAGCTCGAGTTTCTCGATTCTACCGGCTTGGGTGTGTTGATAGGTGCCCATCGCCGGGCTGCTGAAGGCCATGGCTCGTTTCGTCTGATCGTGAGCGACGGTCCGATTGCGCGGCTATTGAATATCAGCGGTTTAGTTGGCGTATTTTCGGTCTATCATTCGATGGAAGACGCGCGCCGGGGTCGCGATCGTCTGACCGCGACGCTCTGACGCATAGCGAGTTACGAGTACGCTTCGTCGAGCAGTTCGACGAGATGTTTGACCGTTGCGCGGTAACCCGCCTGACGTAATCCCGCGGCTACCTGAAGCGCGCATCCGGGATTGGCCGTGGCCACAATCGTCGCACCGGTCCTCACAATGGCATCGACTTTGCGCCGCTGCAGACGCGATGCCATTTCGGGCTCGGTGAGATTGTAAATTCCCGCGCTTCCGCAACAGACGGAGCTCTCGTCCATCTCGATTAGACGCAGGCCAGGAATCTTTGCCAGCAATCGTCGCGGCGCGCCGGCAACACGTTGGGCGTGAACCAGATGGCACGGCTCCTGATAGGTCGCGGCTGCATCAATCTCGCGAGTAGCCGGACCGAGGTCCATTGCGTCGAGTACTTCGGAAACGTCGCGGACGCGGGCGGAGAATCGAGCGGCGCGTTCGGCCCATACATCCTCGCCGGCCAAGAGTTCACCGTACTCCTTCAGGGCGCTCCCGCAGCCGGCCGCGTTGACGAGGTAAACGTCGGCGCCGCTGCGCTCGAACGCAACAACGTTGCGCTTGGCGAGCTCGCGTGCAAAATCCATCTCGCCGGCGTGGAGCGCGATGGCGCCGCAACATCCCTGCTCCCTGGGAACAACGATGGAGAGTCCAGCGCGGCGCACGATGCGCACAGTCGCGCGGTGGACCTGTCCAAAGGCCACCGACATAATGCAACCGACGTGGAGGAAGGCGATGCCTTGGGGGCGCGAGGCTTCGATCCGCTGGTCCTGCGCCAAAAAAAATTCATCGGGAATTTCAGGGGCGAGTTTTGCCGCGCGTCCGAGACCGAAGAGTCCGGCCAACGAAACGAGTTGCGTCCGCTGTGCAAAACGCAAGAGTCTGGCGGCGCTGCGCAGGAGGTCGAGCCGGGCGAAGAGCGTCCGCACGAGTAGGCCGTGAATCGCGCGCCGGCGCGGCGGCTGCTGCGGTGCCTGCGCTCGGCGGATCTGCGTCCGGGCAGATTCGATCAACTGCCCATAATGTACGCCTGAGGGACAGACCGCCTCGCACGCGCGGCAATCCAGACATTCGGACATCTGATGGACGAAGCCGGCGCTCAAGAGATCGAGCCGCGATTCGGCAACGGCCTTAATGAGACTAATTCGGCCGCGCGGACCGGAGGTTTCGGTTAGTGTTTCGAGATAGGTCGGACAGGACGGCAGGCAGAGACCGCAGCGAATGCAGGTGTCGTAGATCGATGCACGGGGCTGGTCGGTCCCGCTGAAGCCCGTGAGCGCATGCTCGGTCATCGGCGTAGGTGGGTTCGCCCTAAATGAGCGCCAGCTCTCCCGCCGAAACGTCGTGAGCCATCTTTTTCGGAGGAAGTGTTGAAAAAGCGGATCAAAGTAGCGGTAACCGGTGCGGCCGGCCAAATTGGGTACGCGCTGCTGTTTCGAATTTCTTCGGGTCAAATGTTCGGTCCGGAGGTCGAGCTGGAACTTCAGCTGCTCGAACTCGAGCAGGCCCTGGGGCCGTTGCGCGGGATCGCCATGGAACTTGAGGATTGTGCGTTCCCGCTGCTCAAGGGCGTCCGCTACAGTTCCAGCGTCGAGGAAGCGATGCGCGGGGTCAACTGGGCGATTTTGGTCGGGGCTATCCCACGCAAGGCCGATATGCAGCGTTCCGACCTTCTTCGCGTCAACGGGCAGATCTTTACCGAGCAGGGACGCGCGATCAACGCGCACGCGGCCGACGACGTGCAGGTCTTCGTCGTCGGCAATCCAGCCAACACCAACTGCTTGATCGCGATGAACAACGCGCCTCGGATTTCCAAGGATCGCTTCTTTTCGATGACGGCGCTCGACGAGCTGCGAGCCCGTGCGCAGCTTGCGAAGAAGGCCGGCGCCGATAATTCCGAGATCGCGCAGATGATCGTGTGGGGCAATCATTCGGCAACACAATATCCCGATTTTGCTCACGCGAAGATCCGCGGAATCGCGGCGTATGAAGCAATTGCCGATCGCAAATGGCTCGAGGGCGAGTTCGTCACGACCGTGCAGAATCGCGGCACCGAGGTCATCAAAGCTCGCGGCGCATCCTCGGCAGCGTCGGCCGCCAACGCGGCGATCGTCGGCGTTTACAATCTCACGCACGATACGCCGCCCGGCGAGCTCTATTCGGTGGGTCGATGCTCGCACGGCGAGTACGGTGTCGATCCCGGGTTGATCTTCTCGTTTCCGTCGCGAACGGAAGCCGGCGTCTCGCGGATCGTTGAAGGCATTTCGCAGGACGACTTCGGGAGAGGCAAGCTGGCCGAAACGCTCGAGGAACTGCGCAAGGAACGGGACGCCGTTAAGGAACTCGGCCTAATTCCCGCCTGACCCAAGGAGCGCAAACAACGGACTCGCGCTCCCGCACGCGAAGTAAGCCTTATGAGCGGCCCCCGAAACGATTCCCTCGAGCTCGAGCTCGTTCACGTGAACGTCGCGTCGCCAGCAGGCGCGTACACGGTTGGCAGCGCCTCATTTTTTCACTACATCCTGCGTCTCGGCGAGCTTGGCTTGTCGCTCTCCCTCGCCGATCAAGAAGCCGTGGACGTGCTGGCCGCCGTTCCGCACGCCCTAGGTCCGGGGGAGGAAGTTTCCTTTCTCTCCGGCCGAGGCTGGCGGGTGGTGCCGGCGCAGGGCGAGCTTGATTGGCCCGTGCTGGAAGCGACCCCCGAGCGGCTTCACAGTGCGCTCGAGCGCGCCCGCTCCATCCTTTGGACCCACGCGGCACGGTTTCAGGTGAGTGCCGGCGAGATCGCCGTGATCGAGGAGGAGCTCGACGCCGTCTATGGCGTGTTGATGCGCGCCGAGGCGGCGGGCGTCGCCGTCAACGTTTCCTACGTAGCCTAGCGAACAACCAGTGACGATCCTTTACCAGGTGCCGCTGCGCGGCGCGGGCGGTGAGCCGATTTCCTTTGCGGCTACCGTCTATTCCCATGGATTGGCGCAGCTGCCCCCGGCAAGCGTGCAGAACCACCCGTTGGTTTACCGGCGTCGCTTGCGCGTGCGCCGCCGCGTCGTCGAGGTCGCGATCAACGAGAAGAAGGGCAACCTCGTCGCGCAGACGCCGGTTGCCCTTGGCAGCCGCGATAGCATGACGATCGAGGCATCGATCGCCAGAATGTTCCGCCTCCACGACGACCTCTCGCCTTTTTACGCGCGCATCGCCGGCGATGCGTTGCTCGGATGGGCTGCGCATGGCGCCGGACGAATTCTCGCCAGCCCGAGCGTCTTCGAAGATGTGATCAAAACCATCTGCACCACCAACTGTGCGTGGTCGGCGACAATACGGATGACAAATGCTTTGGTTGCGCTTGGTGAGGGTGCATTCCCCGAACCCGCGCTGTTGGCGGAAGCGCCGGAGTCCTGGTATCGGGAAACGGCTCGCATGGGTTATCGCGGTGCCTACGTGAGGGCGATAGCATGCGACGTGGCTTCCCAGGCCCTCGACCTCGAGTCGTTATTAGGCCTCGATCGATACGCCGATGCCGAGGTCGAGGAAATGCTGCTCGCGTTGCCGGGCATCGGCCCGTACGGTGCCGCGCACGTCATGCAGCTGCTCGGCCGCCATCGTCCGCTCGTCTTGGACTCGTGGACGCGCCCGAAATACCTCCGTTTAACCGGCAAGAAGCGGGCAGCCGATTCCACCATACGGCGAGCATTTGCGCGCTACGGTAACTATGCAGGGCTGGCGTTTTGGCTTTTTCTCACGCGCGACTGGCTGTCACGCGAAGACGGGCACGCCTAAACAGCCCCTACTCGTAGTCGGGCGGTTGACGCGATGGCGGCCGTGAAAGCAGGTAAGACGGCGGATAGGGCGCCCGAATCCGCTTGAACTGGCGCGGCGCTTGAGTGAAGTCGAAGGCATCCGTCAGGCTGTTGGCGCGACTGTCGGTGTAACCGCTGCCACGCCCGAGCGTGTCCAGCTGCGGAAGACCGAACGCCTCTTCGACGAATTTTAAAATGCTGCCGTATTCGTACTCAGTATGCGAGACGTAGTGTGCCCTTGCGTAGGGTGAAATTATCAGACACGGAACTCGGAGACCCAATCCGCGAAAGTCCCGCTGCGGCGGCGGAAGGTTGTCGTACCATCCTCCCCAGTCATCCCACAAGATAATGATGGCGGTGGAGTCCCAGTACGGACTCTCCCCGACGGCGTTAACGATGCCCGCCACCCACGACGGTCCGGTATCGCTTTTGGCCATGGGATGGTCGGAGTTCTTGAGATCGGGCGTAACCCAACTGACCGAAGCCAGCGCACCCTTCTGCGGATCGGTGAGGATCTTCGTCTCCGGTACGACGATCTTCGTCTTCCAGTCGAGGCCATAGCGCACGTCCTTGATCCCGTCGAACGGCGACCAAATGCCGGTGCTGGTGGCGCCCGTTGTGTAATATTTCCATGAGACGCCGGCGGCATCGAGCGTATTGGCCATCGTTTTGAACTGGTTGAAGCATGGAAACGGCCCGGTAAAATGACTGAGCTGTCGTTGCGCGTTCACCGTGCTGCTCTTCGTGCCCGGCGGTGCATCGCAGTCCAGCGTCGTTGTGGGGTTGTCGACTAAAGCCAGGTCGGGCCTGAGGTTGTCCGTCCCCGCGATCAAGTCGAAATGCGCGGTGTAGCTTCCACCGAACTCGGTGGGAAACATGTGATCGGCGAGGACGTACTCATGCGCCATCGTCCAGTACGGCGCGATCAGGGAACGCTGCACGTAGGCATAGGGTGTTTGGCCCGACGGCGATGGGAAGCGGCTGAAGCCATCCATTTGACCCTGGTCCCAGTCCCCCACCGCCTTCCCCCAATCGTGTCCAAAGTCTGGACCGACAAAGGTGACTGAGTGCAGTGGAATCTTGACCCGCTGGCCCGACCCGTCAGTTCCCCAGCCCCATTTCGGTGCGTCGGCACCCGGATAGCCGGCGAAGTAATTTTCGAAACTTCGATTCTCTTGGATGACGATCACGACGTGCTTAATGTATTTCCCGACCGGTGATTGCGTCGGTGTGGCGGTAAGGGACGGCGCGGGCGCATTCGGCGAAACGGCGCCTCCAACTGACGAGCACGCAGTGAAGATGCTTACACTCAAGCACGCGAAAACTAAGCAGAACTTCCCCTGCATGCCCGGCTGCTTCCCGAGTTGCAAGTCCCTTCCCTTCGGTCCTACTTCAAGATCGGTCGATCGCGTCGTTCGCAGAAACGCTACCCGATCAGGCCGAACCAGAGCAGGCAAACGGCGATCGTCGCAGGCACGACCACTGCTCCTAATCGCAGATATTCGCGCAGACCGACGCGGACGCCATGACGGCGTAAGATGCCCAGCCACAAGATGGTAGCGAGCGAACCGCTGGTCATGAGATTCGGACCGAGGTCCACACCGGCGATCAAAGGATAGGCGATTTGCTCCTTCACGGCGTGCGCGACGACGTACGACGATGCAACCGCTATCGGCAGATTGTTGAACGCGTTGGAAAGCAATGCCGCGCCGCCTGCGGCGATTGCATTCGCTGCTAAACTGCCATAGCGTTGGCTCGCGTTCAGGCCTCCGAGTGCCCACGAAACGAACCCGGCGCGAGTCACTGCGTCGAAGAGCACGAAAAGTACCGCGAGCAAGAGAAGCGTACTCCAGGTTGCTCGACGTGTTATGCCGCCCGGTCGAATGCGTGCAACGGCGAGCACGAGCGCTGCGCCGATGGCCGCGACCGGACCTAGAGGCCATTCCAGCAGTACCGCAACGACGTAGGCCACGGCCACGCTTCCCATCGCGCAGAGAGTACGAAAGGCGCGCGGGCTCGGCGGCGGGGCAGCCGTGAACTCGTAGCGACCACGGAGCTGCGAGCGGAAGAAGAAGAGGAAGATGGCGAGATTCAGCGCGATCGCAACGATCTGCGGTGGTCCGAGGTGCCAGACGTACTCCAGCAGACGCGCGTGCGGCAGAATCAAGACATTGGCCGGGTTTGAAAACGGCAGACCAAAAGACGCCGTGTTGGCTACGAAGATGCAAGTAAGGAGAAATGGCTTGGCGTCGCGCACTCCGCGCTCGGCTACCGCGCGATAGACAACCGGCGTGAGGGCGATTGCGGTAGCGTCGTTCGAAAAGAATATCGTAACGACGGCGCCCGCGAGGAAGAGGAAAATGAAGAGCCGCCGCGGCGAACCGCGCGCCCGTTCGAGTAAGAGCTCGGTTAGCCAGCGGAAGGCGCCGCTCTCTTCGGCGGTGGCGGAGAGCACCATCAAGCCGAGGATGAACAATAAGATGTTCCATTGATGTGCGATCGCCTCAGCGGCAGCGGCAATCGGTTCGTAACCCAATGCCACGACGAGCGACGCGCCAACGAGAGGCCAAAAGAACTCGGGGAATCGGCGCGGCCGAACGACTAGCGAGAAGATTGCCGTTGCGGCGATGAAAAAGACCAAGGCTGGGGATTAGCGGTTGCGCATGCGATCGCGCGGGTGGGCTTCATCGTAGGCGCGGCGTTTATGACCCATTGCGAGCTGCAGGTAGACGCCGGTCGTGGCGAGGCTTTCGTGCCCGAGCAACTCACGAACCGTCTCCAGATCCACCCCGTTCTCGACCAGATGAGTAGCAAAGGAGTGGCGGAGGGTATGCGGGCTGGCGTGTTTCTGAACCCCGCTTACGCGATAAATGTTGTTGAAGATGCGCCACACGTGCTTGGGTGTCAGCCCCTTGCCGCCCCGGCCGAGAAAGAGCGCGGGGTCCGAACTGCGCGGCCGAACGCGTAGATAGGCGGCGGTGGCGGCGGCCGCGGTGCGGTTGATCACGACCATGCGCTCTTTGTTACCCTTTCCGGTGATGCGAATCGTGCGCTCGCTGAGATCGAGATCGGCGAGCCTGATACCGGCCAGCTCGGCGCGCCGGATGCCGCTGGCATAAAAGAGCTCCATGATTGCGTTATCCCGCAGGCGCGCAGCCTCGCTTCGCCCGGCGAGCGTCGTACGCAACAGCCGCATGACCTCATCCACCTTCAAAGGCGACGGCTTGCGTTTGGCCACCGATGGACCGGGGATCGCAAAGGCCGGGTCGTCCGCGATCACCCCGGTCAGTTTCAGAAAACGATAGAGTGCCCGAATCGAGGAAAGCTTGCGGCAAACCGTGCGGCTGTCGTATCCGCGCTTATCGAACAGGTAGGCGATGTACTGACGAATCTGCGAGGGCCCGACCGGCTTTAAGCCGGGGTCCGGAAAGTCTGCGGGACGCTCGTCATGCGAACGCGCCAGGAAATCAGAAAACTCCTGAAGGTCCCGTGCGTAGGCCGAAACGGTCAGCGGGCTGCGTTTGCGCTCGGTGAGGAGGTAGCCGGTCAGGTCCCGGATGAGCGGATTCTCAGCACGGGGCGGGGCTCCAGGCGCCTTCTCGAGGCGCTTCTTCACGCTCGTTGAATGCGACATAATAACAGTTTTATCGCATTCGCGTGCGGCAAAGAAGAGCCCTCCTGGGCCCAGGCCAAGGGCTTCTTGCGCTTAGGGCGGCGACGACCCGCTGGGGCAGGTAAGTACCCAGGCGGTAAGCTCGAGCTTTTTCAGGATCGCGTCTTCGTCGTATTTGGCGACATCGGAACAGGTTTGGTCGAGAAAGCGCCGGCGGTCGTGGAAGTATTCCACGTCCACGACGAGGCGATTGGTCCGGGTGTAGACGGCGAACTGGTTGCACCAACCCTGCGCGTAGCATTGCTCGACGACGGCAAAGTCGTAGACTTTGACCAAGTCCTTGACTTGGCCGTTGTCGCCTTTTTGATCGGCGGCTAAGCCTCGGGCGTGGGCGGCCTTGGCGACCCACGTGTCGTAGCTCAGCTGCTCCTTATAGGTCAGCGGAAAGCCGGTTCGGTTCTGGTAGCCGTCAAGATTGTCGGGGTCGACTCCGTCGAAGCCCTTGGCTTTGCACAAATCCAAGCGATGGGCCATGATCGGCTCCAGGACGGACGTCCGCCGAATATCGAGCCATCGCTCGCCCGGCCAGTGGCCATCGGGCTTGCCGAGCACGCTCTTGGGGAATTTTCCGGCGTCGGGACGCCAATTCTCCCAGGTGCCGACGTCGATGTAGCACATTACCCGGCGGTCTTTTGCGTGAAGCTTGGCGACGATCGAACCCGGCGTATCGAACATGTCGAGATCGTAGATCTTTGCCGGGTTGTTCAGATCGAGTTTTCCATCGTATTGGATCTGATACGTTTCTCCGGGCGCCGGAATCCAGCGCTCAGCCGGAGCGGAGGCTGCGCGATCGATCGCCGCCACGCCAGGCGCAAGCGGCGAAGTTCCCCCTCCACAGGCGGTCAAGAGCAATGCGAGCGCGGCAGTTCCGAAGCACCGTACGGTCATCGCTCGAGTATATCGCACGGCATGAGCGGCAGAAAGGGGCAAAGCAATCCCAGCGAAAAGCGCCAATCGTGAAACGCTGGTTGCTTCTTCTTCCTCTGCTGATCCTAGTCGCGTGCAGCAAGCAGCAGTCGTACGTGACGACGGTCGGCATTCTGAAACCGGGAGCGACGCTCACGGTGCACGTGGCCGATGCGACCCTCAACGTATACCAGCCCGCAGCCGGTCAACGCCGGGACTTCTTTACGGTGGCGGCGACGGCGTTAAAAGGGACGCCGCCTCCAGCGCCGCGACTGCACGTTGGCGGGAACGGTGTCGTCGTCGACGCGCCCAATGGCCTGGCTTCGTTGCTGGTCCGCGTGCCCGATGTGGCTAACCTGCAGGTCGAATCCCACCGCGGCGACGTCAATGTGACGGGTATCGCCGGTGACGCGCAGATCGCGGCCGAGCACGGTAACGTACAGCTCATATTGCCGACGGGATACGCGCAAGCCGCCGTCGGA
Source organism: Candidatus Cybelea sp. (assembly GCA_049696515.1). Classification (GTDB taxonomy): domain Bacteria; phylum Vulcanimicrobiota; class Vulcanimicrobiia; order Vulcanimicrobiales; family Vulcanimicrobiaceae; genus Cybelea. The sequence goes on from JBAVTZ010000230.1 coordinate 17,793, forward strand.
CAGGGGAATCTGTCGGTGACGATGGGCTCAACCAATTGGCCCGGGACCTTGCGTTTTTCAACCCGTCGCGGCGACATCGAGCTGTGGATCAACCCGAAGACGTCGTTTGACGTTCACCTCCACACCGACGACGGATCTCTCTTTACCGATTTTGCATTGACCGGCAGCTCGCACGGGCGATCCGAGACGATCGACGGCAGCGTCAACGGCAGAGGTCTGCGCCGCATTGACGTCGAGACCTCGAGCGGAGCCATCCGGCTCTTGCGCCTACAACCGCAAGCGTGAGCGCGCGAGCAGGGCCTCGCGCGCTTTTACCAACCGAACCATCGCATCGTTGTAGGGCGTGGGCGTTCCGGTGCGCCGGCCCAAGGCCA
>JBAVTZ010000231.1:0-2967 GCA_049696515.1 Candidatus Cybelea sp.
GCCGAGCACATCGGCGAATCGATTTTCGGAACCGAATGGTCGGCGGAAGTCAGCCAAATCTCGGCAAACCAGCTCGGAACGCACCTGATCGTCGGGATTCGCATGTGGGGTGTGAAGTTTCATCACCCGCTCTCTCAGGCGGATTTCGTCGCCGAGGTCGTCTCCCTGGCGCAGAAGACGTTCGCGGCGGCACCGGCAGCAGAAGAGATCGACGTGTGGGCAAGCATTCCGATTACGGTTGGCAAGGGTGTAATCGTCAACGGCGACCTTGCCAAGCCGACATCGCGGACGGTCTTTAGCCTGACGATCCGACGCGGCGAAAGCGCTGCATCGCTCCGCGCTCGCGCGAGTCGGGCGAGCGATGGCGTGTTCTGGGACCAGGAATGGAGCCACTCCGCTTTCAAACAGCCACCTGATGTATAGGAGGACGACGCTTCCCAACGGCCTGCGAGTTCTGACCGAGGCGATGCCTGCGGTGCGTTCCGCGACGGTCGGCATTTGGGCTGACGTCGGCTCCTCCGTCGAGAGCCACGAGCGGCGCGGCATTTCGCATCTGGTCGAGCACATGCTTTTCAAAGGGACGCAGCGCCGAACCGCACGTCAGATTGCCGAGACGATGGATGGCGTCGGCGGAAACCTGAACGCGTTTACCGACAAAGAAACCACTTGCTATTATGCCAAAGTTATCGATCGCCACGTACCCCTGGCCCTCGACGTCTTGGCAGATATGTTTCTCCACTCGAGCTTCGATCCGCAGGAGTTGACCAAAGAGCAAAAGGTCATCTTGGAAGAGATCAAGATGTACGAGGACTCTCCCGACGAGCTCATTCACGACGTGTTCTTGCAGACGATGTGGAGCGGATCGAATTTAGGCGAACCAACCATCGGTTTCGCCGATACGGTCGTGCGGATGACGCCCGATGACCTGCGAGCCCATATGCGCGCGCATTACGCGCCGAACTCGGTCGTCGTTGCGGCGGCCGGCAACGTGGAGCACGATCGTTTCGTCGAGCTCGTCTGCGAGCAGTTCGCCAAGTTCGAAGGGTCCTGCGCATTGCCGGCACCGGAGCGGCCGGAGACGACTCCGGCTACCAACGTCCGATATAAGGATAGCGAGCAAGCCTACGTCGTCGTAGGCACGCGTGGCATCGACGTGCGCGACGAGCGCAGATATGCGCTTTCATTGCTCGATACCGTTCTGGGTGGCGGAATGTCCAGCCGCCTGTTTCAGGAGATTCGCGAGCAGCGAGGCTTGGTATACAGCGTTTACTCGTTTCAGGCCGGTTATCGCGGCGCCGGGCTGTTTGGGGTCTACGCGGGCACCTCTTCAGAGAACGTCCAGTCCTGCATCGACGTGATCGTCGAACAGTTTGCGCGCGTGCGCAACGCGCCGATCGACGAGGACGAACTCCACCTGGCCAAGGAACACATGAAGGGGAATCTCACACTCTCGCTCGAGTCGAGTTCTAGCCGAATGATCCGCCTTGGCCGTAACGAGTTTGCACTGGGCAGACACGTGAGCGCCGAGGAGATCGAACAGCGAATCGACGCGGTTACCGCGGGCGACGTTCAGGAACTGGCCCGCGAACTGCTGCTCGACGCGAATCTCGGCTTGTGCATCATCGGTCCGGTCGAGGAATCCGCGATCGCTTGGAGCCGCCACGCTGCATAGCGTTCGGCGTCGCATCGCGAAGCCTTATGCCACTTCGGTAGTCATGGGCGATTCGAAGCCGCTCGTCGCTCCGCCATCCGAGCTCCGCTCCTGCTGCGCCACTTTTCCGGCAGAGCGAAGCTTTGAAGATCACATTCTGTGATGGCCGAAAAAGTGGGAGCCTTCTTATCGTCCATGCCTACCGAGGCGGCATGTAAACTTCTCTGATGCAAGCCTCACTTGGGCAGCTCCACTTAGCAGTGGCCTTGGTGCCGCACGTGTGGTCCGGAAAGCTCCTGGGTGCGATGCTCGTTACCTTCATCGTACAAGGCGTCACCATCGGGGCGTATGCGGCGCGGCTGGCGGGCGTTCAGACGAAGCGCATCGCGACTTCGATCTCGCTATTCAACCTATTTGTAACGACCGGTCGCCTTGCGAACCTCTTCATGGTCTTCTTCGTCGGTCCGCTGGCGGACGAAGCCGGCAACGCGGTCGGGAAGCTTCAGAATCCCGCCACGGTTGCATCCTGGCAACATGTCTTCGAGCTTCAGCTCCGTTTGATCGTCCTAGCCGGTACTGCAGGGATGGTCGTGTTTGCGCTGGCTTTACCGATGTTCACGTATCTTTTTCGGCGAGGCGTCCACTCGTTCGAAGCGCGGGGATCGGTGCCCCATTCGCTGATGCGGCTCGCCTCGCCGTCGGTGATCGCCGACGTGCTTCGCTCGCAGCATCTACCGCGGTGGGCCGAGATACGCGCGTTCAACTGGCGCATTCTGCCCAGACGTCTTTTAATCTTCAATACGATCGTCATGTGCGTCTACGCGATCGGCGTGCAGGCGTCGTACCTGGCATCGGTCCTGAACGTCGGAGTGGCGCGGACGGCGATCGGCCTTTCGGGCGTCATCAACGGAATCGGCACCATCGCATTTACGCTCTTCGTCGACCCGACGTCGGCGATAATTACCGATCAGGCGATCCACGGCAAGCGCAGCGTCGAGGAGGTTCGCTCCATGGTGTTCTACTTGTCGCTGACGGCCATTATGGGATCGCTACTCTCGCAGGCGATTCTCTACCCCGCCGCACAACTCATAGAGGTGGTTGCTCGATTTGCCGCTCATGTGCACATTTAAGAAAGCGCTGAATATCGCCGCCGTAATTTTCGGCCTTGCGTCGCTCACGGGGTGCGCAGGGTCGATCGAGCGCTGGATCGTCAATACGCGGGTGCACCAAGGCGACCTAGCTATGATTCACGGAAACGCGCGCGACGCGGCGCTGGCCTACCGCCTGGCGCTGCGCGTCGATCCCCGCGACCCGAA
>JBAVTZ010000232.1:0-21759 GCA_049696515.1 Candidatus Cybelea sp.
CCACCAGGCGGGGGATGGACACTCACACGAAATTCCCGGCTCCGCGCCGCTGCACTTCCGAAGCGCGGTCGTCGCGGCAATGAGCGGCGGCATCGCCCCGTGCCCCGCGGCGATCGTGGTGCTGCTCACGGCATTGCACCTCCACCGCGTTGGATATGGCCTGGTGCTTATCGTGGTTTTCAGTCTCGGCTTGGCCACGATTCTTAGCGGGTTGGGACTGGCGGTCGTGCACGGCGCCGCATGGCTTGGGCGACGATCGGGATTCGCGCGCGCAGCGCGCGTCGCACCGTTCGTTACCGCCGGCGTCATTTCAACTATCGGAGCGGTCATGCTCGCGCAAGGACTGATCGGCGAGGGCGTTCGCGTCTCCGAGCCGGCAGCGGTTGCGGCGGCGCTCCTTAGCATTGCAATTTCGGCTCTGTTCCCTGCGTTTCTCTCGACGCGGTCGGCGCACCGCACACTGGTTGTAAAGGAGACCACATGAGACTGCTTCGATCCGTTGGCACGATGGCCGCGGTTTTTTTGCTCGCGTTCTCGCTCTCGCTCTACTCGTTTAAGGCGGCGCGAGGCTCCGATCACCAAGACTCGCCTACCGTCGTTGCCAACCCGCTCGCCGACATCACCGACGTCTACGCCTTTCCCGACCCGCACGACGCGTCGCGAGTCGCATTGGCGATGGACGTTCGTCCGCTCATCCCAGCCGGGATGACCGGCAATATCGCACTCGATCCCAACGTGCTCTATCAGTTCAAGATCGCCACCAGCGGCGTTGCATCCAACTCGTTCACCGAAAATACCGTCATCCAGTTTACGGCGGACACAACCGGGACATCCCAACGCGTCACGCTTTACGGGCCGGCCGCTCCCAACGAGGTCGGTACCGACAATACGACGGTTGCTAAAACCGGTACGTTCGCGTTTGGAAAGCCCCAAGAGCTCAAGCACGGCATCAAGGTTTTCGTAGGGCCGCGGCGCGATCCGTTTTTCTTCGACCTCGCACAGTTCTTTAAGATCGTTCCGGATCGCAACTATCTGAACCACCCGCACACGCCACCGGCCAGCGCGACCTCTTTCCGCTTCGCCAAAGCCTCGCAGCCCATCGTTCTCAACGGCGTGAACTACGGCACTGCGGGCTCGAACGGCTGCGTCATCGCAAAGCCGCACGACTTCCTTGCTCCCTACGATGTGCTCTCGATCGTCATCGAGATGCCCAAAACGATGCTCGCGCCGGCCGGCGGTTCGCTCGGCGTGATCGGTCTTTGGGCTACTACCGCAACGCCCGATGGGCAAGCGGAATAGGAGGTTAAGACTATGACAACACGCTACACGCTCGGCCTCATTGCCATCGCGCTTGCGGGCGCCATCGTCGGCGGCTGCAGCTCGACAAACTCGTCGGCGCTGGCACCAATCAGCGACCCGACCGCAGTACAGTCCCGCACCGTCTACAAGCAAATCGAGCTGCTCTCGCGACCGGCAGTGAAAGAGGCCTTCGAAATGTTTGAAGACCACAACAAGACTAATCGCTCGGAACCCTACAACGACCCGGTCCTGCGAGGACAGATCAAATCGTTTGCACTGAACTTCCGTAGCCGCACCTGGGCCAACACTCTCCAAGCCGTGCTCTATCCCAACGTAATGAAGGCCGATCTTTCGCAGGACACGACCAAAGCTGCCTATCTCGGCTATGAAACCGGAGGCGCGACCGGCAGCAAGTTCGGCGGCCGCGCGCTGGACGACGACGTCATCGACATCTCACTCACTGCGATTTTCGGAAATACGCTCTCGGCGTTGGGCCTGATTCCGGACGACCACAAAGAAGCTCCCTGTCTTGCGTTGGACAACGTTCCCTACGACAAATCCAACACGACGACGTTCCCGTACATCCAGGCGCCGCTCTAACCATGAGAGGACCTGGCGCGATTGCCGCCTTTGTGGCGGCAATCGCCGTAGGCGCGGCGTGGCCCTGGTTTGCTTCGCACCGAGCGCAGGCGACCAGCCTTGCATCGGCCCCCATTTCGACCGACTACCGCCGTCGTAACGCGATTGTCGCCTTTTACGAAGCCCAGGTGCGTCGCGATCCGGGGGATCAAATCACGCAGCGGATGCTCGGCAGCGAGTACCTTCAACGGTTTCGCGAAGCCGGTGATCTCAACGACGTTACTCGAGGTCTCGAAATTGCGAATCGCTCGTTGCGATTGCAGCCACAAGGCAACGTTCAGGCGCTGAGCGTGATTGCATCGTGCGAACTCACCCTTCATCATTTTTCAGCGGCACTCGAAGCGGAACGCGCCGCGGTCGCAGCGGCGCCATTTCGAGACGAGGCTCGCGCGCAAACGGCCTCGATTCTGATGGAGTTGGGCCGGTACGAACAGGCCAAGCGCGTACTCGCCCATCCGGCGCAGCCAGATCCGAATCCGACCTGGATCTCGATTCGAGCTCGTTACGACGAGCTGACCGGCAATCTTCGCGGGGCGCGCGTGGCGATGGCGGAGGCTACTGCGATCGTGGATCGGATGATCGAAATGTCGGCGTATACCCGGTCCTGGTACCACGTGCGAGAGGGCCAGCTTGCGTTTGAAGCCGGCGATCCGCTCATGGCGAGCGCCGAATTCGAGGAAGCGCTGCGCATCTTTCCCGACAACTCGATGGCGCTGCTCTTCCAGGCCAAAATGTATCGTGCGCGTCGCGACTGGCCGCGCGCGCTTGCGTCGGCGAAACGCAGCGCCGACTTGTATCCGCTTCCGCAAGCCCTCGGCTACGAGGCCGACGCACAGCGTGCGCTCGGCGACGAGAGCGGTGCGCAGAAGACCGATGCCCTTATCCGGGCCGAGCAGCGGCTTTTCAACGCTCAAGGCATTAACGACCGGCTTCTGGCCATGTACTACGCCGAGCATCGAGAGCATTTGAGTGACGCCCTCACTGCAGCACGATCCGACATCGCTAAACGAGGCAATGAGATCTACGCCGACGATACGATGGCCTGGGTGCTGGCGGCGATGGGTCGCTGGCGGCAGGCACGGGTGTACGCCGAGCGGGCGACCCGTTACGACACCCAGGACCCCGAGCTCGAGTATCATGCCGGAGCGATCGCCTGGCACACCGGGTACTCGGGCGAGGCGCGGCGCCGGCTGCGCGAGGCCCTTGGCGCCGACGATCGATTTCATCCTTTTTATGCTGACGACGCACGCCGGATTTTAGCAGCGATGGGCACGTGAGCGTGCGAGCCCGCGTTTTTGGCCTTTACGCTTTCTTGATCGCCCTCAACCTTGGAGCGTGGGCGTTAGCTTTCTGGGCCTTTTCGTCGCGCCCGATTCTGCTTGGGACGGCGCTGCTCGCCTTCACCTTCGGATTGCGACATGCGGTGGACGCCGATCATATATGCGCCATCGACAACGTCACGCGAAAGCTCATGCAAGAGCGACAGCGGCCATTGGGCGTCGGTTTCTTCTTTTCACTCGGCCACTCGACTGTGGTCGTGGCGCTTTCGCTTGCGATTGCGGTAGCGGCGGCAATCGTAAAAGATCGGCTGCCGTCGCTGCAGCAGGCCGGCGTGCTAGTGGGCAGTTCGATTTCGGCGACCTTTCTATTGCTGGTCGGGGCGATCAACCTCATCGTGCTCCTAGAGATCTTCGCTGCCTTCGCCCGGGTACGTGGTGGACAAGCCGTCGAAGATCACACTCTGGAAGCGATGCTCGACCGGCGCGGATTGATCGGACGATTTTTTCGCCCGCTTCTCAAGATCGTCGACCGCAGTTGGAAGATGTATCCGATTGGCTTGCTCTTCGGACTGGGCTTTGATACTGCTACCGAGGTCGCCCTCTTAGGGATCGCGGCCGTCGAAGCCGGCAAGGGTCTCCCCGTGTTCGACATATTACTCTTTCCGCTGCTGTTTACGGCCGGCATGTCACTGGTCGACACTACCGACGGTATCGTCATGCTGGGTGCGTACGGTTGGGCGTTCGTGAAGCCGGTTCGCAAGTTATATTACAACCTGGTGATCACGCTGGTGTCGGTGCTCGTTGCGCTTATCGTCGGCAGCATTGAAGCCGTCAGCGTCATCGCGTACCAGCTTCGACTCAGCGGCGGTATGTGGGATGCGATTAAAGCCGTGAACGATAACTTTGGAACGCTCGGCTTTATCATCATCGGTCTCTTCGTCGCGAGTTGGCTCGTGTCGGTCGCGGTCTATCGGCTCTTCCGGTATGACGAGCTCGAGGAACGCGCTGCCGTGCGCTGGGCCGACTGAGTGCAGATGGCTCGCGCCTATTCGACGGTCTTACGGGAGATCCAAAGCAACAGGCGGCGCGGAGCTAGCCTTGGCCCCAGCGCGACCAGCTTGTTATACAGGCCGGGAATGACGAGATCGCTGCCGCGCAGCATGCCGCGATAGCCGGCGCTCGCGACCGACGCCGCATCGGCCATCGGGAGTTTAAAGAGAAACGTGTCGGTCGCATGCGCGCGAGCGGCAAAACCGGTCGCCGTGGCTCCGGGGCAGAAGCAAGTCACGCTGACGCCGGTACCGCGCAACTCTTCGGCGATCGCTTGCGAGAACGAGATCACGTAAGCCTTGCAGGCATAGTAGACGGCCATGAAAGGCCCGGGGAGGAAACCGGCAGTCGAAGCAACGTTCATGATTCGCCCCGTTCCGCGAGCCCGCATGCCGGGCAGGTAGCAGCGCGTCAGTTCGGTCAACGTCAAAACGTCCAGCATCACCTCGTCACGGATTCGCTCCTCGGGGAGTAGATCGAAGCGCCCGTTGCTCGCGAAGCCGGCGTTGTTGATTAGGATGTCGCACCCCGGCACCGCCTTGAAAACCTGCGCGGCCGCGCCGACTTTACTCAGATCGAGCGTGATCGTTTCGACGCTCACACCGTAACGGTTTCGCAAATCGACGGCGATCGTGTTCAGCTTTTCGGCCGACCGTGCGATCAAAACGAGATCGTATTTATCGGCGGCGAGCAACTTCGCAAACTCAAGCCCGAGGCCGCCGGAGGCCCCGGTTACAATCGCGCGCCTCATGAGCCCGCTCTCGGCAACGGCGTAAAACCGTCGGCGCTCCAACGTTCGCTCCCGACCCCGTGATGAACGAAGAAGAGCCCTTGCGGATCGTACCTGTCTTTGACCGCCAGCAGTCTTGGATAGTTCGCGCCCCAGTACGAGTCGCGCCAAGCGTCGTCGAAGAAGTTTCCCTCCGACACGTACGAGCCGGCGCAGGGCAGCGTGCGTATTTCCCGCATCGCCGCTTCGACCGAGGCCGCATCGGCGCGCGCCGACGCGAGGTCGGGTTCGCGACCGGGAATGCCGGGATAGGCGGGTGGACCTTCCGCGCCACAGATGAGCAGCGCGAACGCATCGAGCACCGCTGGATTCATGGCGGTGTTCCGCGCCGCGGCGATCGCGTCGGCCGGGGCTCCCGCGAGGCCCTTGTTGATGTGCCAGGCCACGCGATGGTGGCGCGAGGCGGCAAACATTGCGTCCGCAAGCGCTGCTTGTTGCGCTTTCTGCAGGAGCGAAGCGGGAAGCCATGTGGATTGGTACGCGTGTAACACTTGTCCGCTTTGGCCAAGATCGCCCGTCCAGAAGATGTTTGCGGCGGGAGCGTTTGGACGATCGTCGGCAATCACGACGCCGGGGGACTGCTTGAGAAATGCTGGATCGAAGGAGCGGCGAGCCGGTATGGCAGCGATGATTGGTTCGGACGCGAGCGTGAAGTCGTCGGGCGACGACCTCACGCGATCCAAAAACGGCTGCCAGGTCGCCTGCGCGCGCTGCTGGTCCAGTCCTTGAAAGACCATGTCGATCGTCAACCGGTTTCCGGTACCAAAGGCGATTTGCTCGCCCCAGCCCGGGTTGAACAAACTCGCGGCGTAGAACGCGACAACCTCGCCGACGAGACGACGGAATGCTGCGTCAGACTTGGCTCGGATGGTTGCGTTCACCACACCAAAGAAATCGGGGAGATCGTGCATGCGGAGCGTCACGCGGGTTACAATTCCCAAGCTCCCCCCGCCTCCGCCTTTGAGGCCCCAGAAGAGCTCCGGGTTCGTACAGGCATTCGCGATTCGGGCAACGCCGTCGGCGGTAACGACCTCCGCTTCCAGCAGACTCGCGGCAGCCATGCCGTAGTTTTTCGAAAAGCTGCCGAACCCACCGCTTTGAATCAGCCCCGCTACTCCGACGGTCATGCATCCACCACCTTGAACGTAGCGGCCGGCTCTCGTGCTGACTGCATCGTAGGCGTGCGCCCAAAGCGCGCCGGCTCCGATACTTACGGCGGCCTGCGGGGGCTCGTGTCCGGAGCATCCGGCGCCAACGAATGTGTCGTGTACGGTGATCGCGTTCATGGCGCGCGTCCAAACGAGCAGTGAGTCGGGCGCGTTCGAGGTGCCTTGGTAACTGTGACCGCCGCCTTTTACGACGAGACGGAGGTTGTGACGGCGCGCGAATTTGACGGCGGCGACGACGTCGGCCGTGGAACGAGCAGCAACGGCCCTCACGCTCGGCGCCGACGTCCAGGCATCCACCCAGCCAAGGGTCTGCGTCAAGCCGACTTGGTCACCAAGAAAGTAGGGGTTCTTCATTTCGTGAAAGAGCTGCGCGCAGGCGGCACCGTCCGGTGTACTCGCGCAAACCTTTAGCGGCGACTGTACGGCGAGAAGTCGACCGCCGACCCGACGGTTGAGCTGTTCCCACAGCTCTGCCGACGGCCATGCCGGATCGCCGGGACGTACGCGTGCCGAAGCGAGAGCGGTTGCTGCGACTCGATTCGGCGCAGATTTGAACGCTAGCAGGGCCGGGAGCAGTGGGACCGTCGCCGCCTGGCACAAGAGCGCACGTCTATTCATGCAATCACCTTCGTCCCCGCCTTTTCGAGCAGGGCTTCTCTCCGTATGATGGAGATCATGCAGTCAGCTAAGAGACAAAGGAGGCAACGATGACATCCAACCTGCCGAAGATGATGAAGGCCGCCGTCTTGGATAAGGCCGGCCCACCCGACGCAATCCAGATCACCTCCGTGCCGGTGCCCGAGCTGACGCACGATCACGTAATTATCGCGCTGGATTATGCCGGCGTCGGCGTTTGGGATGCCGAGCAACGTTCGGGTGCATGGGGAGCGGTAAAGCCGGGCACGATTCTGGGCGCCGACGGCAGCGGGACCGTTGCCGCGGTCTCTACCGGCGTAACTCGCTTAAGCGTCGGCGACCGCGTCTATTCCTATAGTTACGGCAATCGGCAGGGCGGCTTCCACGCGGAATACATAAGCGTGCCCGCCAATAGGGTGGAACGCGTTCCGGATCAGCTGGATCAAAAGATTGCCGGTGCCATGCCCTGCGTTGCGTTGACCGCACTCGCGGGGCTGCGAGTTTTAAAAGTCAAGGACGGTGAAATGCTGCTGGTCTTCGGGGCGGGCGGCGGCGTCGGCTCGCTGGCCGTTTGGCTTGCCGCACAGGCGATGGGAGCGACGGTAGTTGGAACCGCACGCCCGGATGCGCACGCCTACGTGCGCGCGCTCGGAGCGGCTCATGCAATCGATCCGCGTTCGCCGCGGCGCGACGCGGTGATCAAAGAAATTGCCCCCGGAGGATTCGATGCCATCTTCGCCACGGCCAATGGCGACGATCTCCCTTCGTTCATGTCGCATCTCCGCGCCAATGCACCCGTCGCGTACCCGAACGGCGTCGAACCGGAAATACACCTCGAGGGGCATCCCGTGCTGCCGTTCGATGCCCAGCAGAAGCGGGAAGACTTCGAGCTATTGAACGAGGCGATCGGTCAGCGCTCGATGGCGCTGCGAGTCGAGGCGTTCCCACTCGATCGCGTGGTTGATGCTCATCGCCGGATCGAACAAGGGCATGTCGAGGGAAAGATCGTTTTGAGGATTCGCGGCTGAACGCCATTAGTGCCAAAAGAGCGAAGCGAAGTAGACGCCGGTGGCGATGACGACGATAGCGGCGACGGACCACCCGGCGGCCGCCAAAGCAGCGCTGATGGGATGGCGCCCCATGACGCTCTTCGAGCGTGCGACGAGCAGCATGATTACCAGCGATATCGGCGTACCGATGCCGCCGACGATCGACGCGGTGAAGAGCACCTTGATCGGTGGCGCACCGAGAAGGCCCGTTAGCGCGGCGATCGCAGTCAACAGGATCATGGACTCGTAAAACCTTCGACCACGCGGCCATGTAGAATCGAGGCTGGAGCGCCACCCGAACATTTCGTTGAACATGTAGGCCGCAGTCGCGATCAACACGGGAACGGCGAGCATGGCAGACCCTAGCAGCCCAAATCCAAAGAGCAGTCCGGCATAGCGCCCGGCAAGCGGTTCGAGCGCCCTTGCGGCCTGGTCGGCGGTGTCGACAGTTTGGTGATGCACGCCCAGCGTCGCGCCGGTCGCGATAACGATCGCCCAAAACGATAGCCCGGCTATGATGGTTCCGAAGGCTGCGTCCACTTGCACCAACCCGAGCCGCTTCAGCGGCGGGCGCTCCTTGGCCGTCTCGAGCGTTTGCCAAACGTAAGCATAGGCCGTCAACGTCGTACCGAGCAAGGCGATGGCGCCGCCGGCATAATCTTGCGTGCGTTGAAAATGAGGAATCAATGTCCCGACAAGCACCGCGCGCCAATCCGGATGTGCGAGCACCGCTGAGATCGGATAGGCTAAAAATGCGAGCGGAAAGATCAGCAGGACTCGCTTGACCTTTTCATATGAGTCGAAGATGAGCATGGCGAGCGAGATGGCCGCGATGGGCAGGATCCACCAGCGAAAGTCAATCCCAGTGAGCACCTGCATTGCGGCCCCGCCACCCTCGAGGTCGGCGATCAGCGTAATAAAGGTGACGCTCACCACCGAAACCAGCAAAATGCGAGCGACGGCGCGTCCATGCAGCTTCAGCGCGTCGCCTTCAAGGCCGCGTTTGGTTATTGCACCGACGCGCGCGCTGATTATTTGCACGATCGCAAGCATCGGAATCACCAGAATGACCAGCCAGCCCAGGCCATACACGGTCGTCGAACCGATAACGGCAAGCGACGCGACCGTCGTCGGATCGTTATCGCTCGCGCCCGAAACGATTCCCGGGCCGAAGTAATGCCAAAACGGCTTTGACACGTACTGCTATTGATTGCACGGGCGTGCGGCCTGGTCCCGGTTCCGGAAAAGCGGGCCTCGGGGTTCTCCGAGAGAAACCACATGCCGGCAGCTTTAAAGGGGAACCTATGTTCAAACTTTCCATCGCGACGCTGGCCGTTGCGTTCGCGATTCTGTCCGCGGCGGCGAGACCTGCCATTGCTTCCGACAACGCCGCCGTGATGGCGACGGTCCATCAGTTCATCGATGGCTTCAATAAAGGCGATACCAAGAGCGCCGTGGCGGCCTGCGCGTCACCGGTGTCCATCATCGACGAGTTTCCACCACACGCATGGCACGGCGCGACCGCATGTGCCGATTGGGCGCGGGATTCCGATGCTAATGACAAGAGTGCGGGGATCACTGATGGGTTCGTCACGTTGGGCAAGCCGTGGCAAGTTCAGGTGAACGGCGATCGTGCCTACGTCGTGGTTCCCGCGACCTATACGTACAAAGAGCGCGGAAAGGCCGAGACGGAATCGGGTTCGATTTTCACCCTTGCGCTTAAGAAGATCGCGAACGGCTGGCGCATCACCGCTTGGGCGTGGGCCGCGCACTGAACGACGATCGGTTAAGCGCTCTCGGCTATCGCCAAGAGCTCGCGCGAGTACTCTCGCTTTTCGACAACTTCGCGGTTGCCTTTAGCTATTTAAGCCCGGTGGTGGGCATCTACTCGCTCTACACCTTGGGGTTGGGTACCGGCGGCCCGCGTTACATCTGGACGATTCCAGTGGTCGTTGGGCTGATGATGCTCGTTGCGCTGGTCTTCGGCGAACTTTCGAGCGAGTATCCTCTCTCCGGAGCGCTCTATCAGTACGGCAAGTACAACGTCGGAGCGCGTTACGGCTGGTTCATCGGCTGGATCTACGGTTTCGCACTCTTGGCGACCGTTGCTTCAGTCGATTCGGGTGCCGTCGGCTATGTGACCTCGCTCTCGAATATTTGGTTCAAGACGCATTTGAAGGCCGAGAATCACGCGACGATTTTCGCGATCGCCGGCGGCATCATCGTTTTCTCGGCTATCTTGAACACGATCGGGGCGAAGGTCATGGGACGGGTGGCACGCTACGGCGTCTACGTGGAAACGATCGGAACGTTCGGCGTTTTTGCGGCCTTCGCGATTTTCGGTTTTCACCACGGCCTCGGCTTCATCTTTTCAACGCAGCATGTCGAGTACCTCAAGAGCAATCCGCTGGGGCTGAACTTCGGCGGCAACTGGTGGACCAGCGCCGCGCTGGTCGCGATTCTTGCCAACGTTTATATTTTCTACGGCTTTGAGTCGGCGGGCGCGATTTCGGAAGAAACAATCGACGCGCAGCGCCAAGTGCCCAAGGCGATGCGCAACGCGTTACTCTACGGCGGCATCGCCTCGTTCGTCTTGGTCCTAGGCTTGCTGCTCGCGACGCCGGCGGCGGGGATCGGCCCCGTCGTCAGCGGCGGCATCAGTAGCCTCTTCGCGACGCTTCCGGCCTGGCTTCAAGACTTCTTCTTGGTGATGGTGATCGTCGCGTTCTTCAGTTGTGGCACTGCCGTTCAAGGTGCGGGCGCCCGAGTGGCCTTCGCCCTCGCACGCGACGGGGCGTTACCATGCAGCGACTGGGCGCGGCGCATCTCAGTGCGCCATCAGACGCCGGCCAACGCGATTCTCATCGGCACGATCGTGCCGTTTTTGTTCTTACTCCTGGTGCTGATCAACCCGAGCAAGCCGGTTCACATTCTGTGGTTCGACTATCCGGCAAACGTCAACGCGCTCTACGCGCTGGTTTCGTTTGCGACCTCGGGAATCTATCTCGCGTTTTTCCTCACGGTGCTCGGCGCACTGATTGCGCGACGGCGCGGTTGGAAGCCGAGCGGAACCTTTACGCTTGGCCGATGGGGCCTCCCGATCACCATCGCCGGTGCCGCATACTTGTTGCTGATGCTGCTGAACATCGTATGGCCAAGCTCGCTCACCAGCGGTCGAGCTATCTTTAACTATGGCTGGGTGACGCTGCTGGTCATGGCCATCATCGTGGGAGCGGGCGCCATCTACGAAGCGCTCGCGCGCCCCGATCGTCGCGTCGCCGCCCATCGGATCGAACGTTAAGCCTATGGTGCCGTGCGCTGAGGCCTCCGGGGCATCAGTTGTACGTGCTGCCTCGGTCTTGCCGGTATGGGGCGCGTTGCCAGGCTCGGAAGGTCAGCACTCGGCTTTGATCGTGCGCCATGAACTCCCAAGGGCCGTCGTACGTGTTGTTAGAGAAGACGTCGTTCTGGTGAAACGTTATCGCCTGCTCGATCACGGCCTTTTTGTAGGGCGACCACGATGGGTAGGTCCCCCAGTTTGAAAACAATCCTTGCAGGCCGCACGACGCCGATGGGGTGCAGCCGGAAATATGTGCCGGATCGAACTTGAACAGGTTGGCGCTTACGGAAACGTTCTGGGTTTTCCACCGGCAGTCGGAGTAGTAGGGCTCCTTGCGGATTTTTCCGGCCACGCAGCTTTTCAAGTTCACGACGTGCGGATCGACCAAGGTGCAGAAGCCGCTGCTGCCGTTAGCGGGGGACCCGCAAAAGCGGTCCGCGTTCTCGAAGAGAACCACGCCGCTCCAATTGTCGACGAAGGTGTTGTTCTCGACGGAAATCGTGCTGTAACGTGCCGGGACGCGAGAATCGCCTCCGCTCTCCGATAGATAAACGGCACCCGTCGGAAAGCCCGGGTTCTTGGGGCCGTCAACCAACGCGTTGCGAACGAAGGTATTCTTCGCGATCTGCGCGTTGTAGGAGATTTCCACGATGATGCCTTCGCCGGTGTTGTTTTCGATATCGTTATTTTCGAAATCGAAGTTGTTATCGTCGGTGTCGGCCCAGAGCGCGGGCCCGCGGTTGTTGTGGACCCAGTTATTGGTGACGGTTGCGCCGTTGGTGTCCCAGAACTTGCCGCCTCCCGAGCAGCCGCATCCGTAGACGTGCTTCTCCCAATTGTAGGTGTTGTTGGCAACGATCTCGTTGTGATCGAGCACGATGTGGCTATCGCCGTGAGGCGCGTACGAGGAGAACCCGTACTCGCCATTGTGCGAAAGGCAGTTGAAGCGCGTGGTGCTGTCGGGACCCAGAAAGACGCCCGCGCCGGCGTCGTCGATCACAGTGTTATATTGAACCAGCCACGTTCGGCCGGAACTGTGGTTCACGACCCCTTGGCCCTCGTTACTGCCGATGGCGCCGAAGCGGCGGATGGTGAGATATTCAACCGTTACGTCCGAAACGGCCTGAGTGAAAGCGTATTGGTTTTTCAGGCGGCCGTCGAGGACGGCGTTGGGCCCACCGATGAAGACGTCGCCGCCGGCTGCAATGATCTGTCCGTAGGGACCGTTTCCAAACGTGTGCGTTCCACTTGCAAACCAATAGGTTGCATTCGCGCGCGGCGTCAGCGATGAGTTATCGCCCGCCGGAACGACAACCGCGCCCTTGGGAGGTTTCGATGGTCCGGTTAAGAGCGATCGGTTTCCGCAGATCTCGGCTCCGGCGTGCGACGCCGGCGACGCGAGATCTCCGCGGAGCGGCGAGAGACCTCCGCCCGGCAGTGCCTGCAGCGCGGACGAGCAGCCTGCGAGTAGGAAGGCCATACCGGCCTGCACCCCGAGCGCCCGAACGCGAGCAGATCGCCGAGAAGAAGCGCCTGACATAATGGCCTCAGGAGTCGAGAAGCCGGCTACGCACTCGCAAGACGACCGCGATCAGAATGACTGCCACGATCGCCAAAGGTATTAGCAACTCGAAGCTGCCGTTGCCGCCGTCGGGCGAAAAGCCGGTGAGTAGCTCAAACCAGTCCACGGTTATATCCTTTCTACGAGCCGTTTAGGCGATTTGCTGGAGCGCCAGCAGCAACTCCCGATGCGCTTTCTGCTGCGTTCGTGCCGAGCCAGCCGCCGTAAGCGCCCCAATGAGCGGATCGAGCTGCGACGAGGCGCCTAGCGCGCTCGCCGCTTGTTGGAATCCTGGGACAAGCTGGGCAAGAAGCGCGCCGTAATCGGCGAGCTTCGCCGTGCGGGCTTCTACCGTGTGAATGAAATGCTGTAACGTGCCGCGCATCGCCGGCGTGCCGGGTAGGGCGGCCAGCGCGGCCGAGCGTACGAGGAGATCGCGATTCCACAGCGTCGTCTGAAGAATGTCGGCGCGGTCGCCGGTGGCCTTCTGGAGCATCGTCATCGTTGCGTCAAAGCGGTCGAGCACGCCGGCGTGCGCGCTGGTGAGCGCAACCAGGTCGCCCGCTGCTGCCGCCTCGATCTGGCCGATAGCCGCAGCGATAGCAAATGGATCGCCGCTACCCAAGCCCGCGAGCGCCTCGGTCAAGAGCGTCACCTGGGCGCGCAGCCACTGCTCGTAATGCGCTTCGTCCGGCATCGGCTGCCCGACATACGATTGGTGACGGCGCTTGCGGCTGTCCTGATCGCGACGGATTCGGACGTCAATCTCGATGCGCAATCCGTCTTCGTCCACGCGCAAGCACTCCTCGAAGTCGAAACCTTCGCGATCTTTGTCGTGGCCGCCGCGACCGCCGCCTTCACCGATGGCGACGCCAAAGCCGAGGTTGAGCCTTTTTAGCACGCGTCCGTGATAGCCGGTTAGATAGCCGATCACGATCGCAATTGGCGACACTTTCAGCCCGATGGTAAAGCCGTTTACCGGCCGCGCGCCGTTCATCTCGGTGATGGTCACACTGCTCGTGCCGGACGACGGAAGTTTCGGCACGGTGATGCCGACCCAGCGATTCTCGCCGGGCTGCATTCCCGGCAATATGAAACCGCCCCAGGCTTGCCAAGGAATCCGGTCGACGACGCCTTTGTCGGTGAAGACCTCGACGATCGTGCCCTCCGGAGGACGCACGGTTCCCACGATGCCGAGCGTGAGATCGCGCGTAAAGGTTGCGGAGTTGTGCACCATGCCGAAGCCGGTCATCCGGATGCCGCCCGACGATGCGGGCGTGACGTGAAGGTTGCGCTGTGCTTTGTTGTTGTCGTCGATCACCGAGAGCGTGGTCCCGGCTTGACCCGGCGCGCGGCCGGTCAATCCCGGAGGGGCGAATGGGTCGCCGCTCGAGTTGATCTCGACTGCTATGCAGAGGTGATCGGAGCTGGTCGGCGCGAGATTCCAGGTTGAGGGCGGGGAGATTTTCGGCCCTAAATCCGTATCGGCGAAGTCCACCGTTACGTCGCCGGTGACGAACGAGATGTCCGGATCCGACGGATCGCTGAAGAAATCGTCGACGAAGTTGCTGCCCGTACCAAACTCGGAGATCAGGAAGTGCGCGGTCACGGTCACCGAGCCCGAACCCGAGGCGGGAAGCTCGTTACGGCGGATTCGCGCAAAGCCATAGTTGTCGGCTCCGGCTAGCGCGTTCTCGGTTTGGGGAACGTCGTTCGAATCGGGCGGCAGCGGCGAGCTGGTGGAATTTTGGTTCCACACGTCGGACGCATCCCAGAAATCCAAATCGGTGGATGGCTCGACGCCGTTGTCGCCGCTCGTCGGAGTGGCCGTCCAGTCGCGCACGTAAAAGTCTGAGGATGTCGCGACCTCGACGACGTTGAGGAAGAACGGATCGATTGAGGCCGGCACGACGGTCGCGTGATCGCTGCCGAGCAAGTTCCAGGGTGACGACGTCGTGACGTTGCGTCCGTAAATCGCGCCGTTGGGATTGGACGCGCCGGCGGGTGTCGCCGGGAAGTTCGCCGGATCCGGCGTGTTGTTCGCGCAGAACGTGCCGTAAAAATTCTTCCCGAAGGCCTTGAGCTCCATGTAGTCGCCGATGTAGGGCAGAAACTGCTGTACCGGCGTTGCTGCAGGTGTCGTGCAGACAGTACTGTCGGTCCAGCTGGTACCGTTGGTCGACTGCGCAAAGTGCGTCTCCCATTTTTGACTGCTTCCGATGCCGGTGAGCTGCTGGTACATCAAACCGATAACGCCGGTGGTCGTGATCGCGAGCGTCGCATTGATGCCGTTTGGAATCGGGGTAAGCAAATCGCCTGACCAGTTTCCACCGCGGTTGAGCGAGCGCTGGAGATGGATGGTCTGCTGTCCGCTGGTGACTTCCGCCCAGGCGAGGTAGACGATATCGGAATCGCCGGGATGGGTGGCAATTGCAAAACACCCAAAGGCGCGCTCTTGTCCGATCGTCGCGACACCTGGGCTCCAGATCAGCGGCACGCCGGTCTGCACGCGATAACCCGCCTTGCCGTCGTTCGGATCGACCAGCGCCGTGAACGGAGTTCCGCCGCTCGCCCAGTTGTCGTCGCGAACGACGACGATGTCGCAGGTCGCGTTGCCGCTTGCGTCCATGGTGCGGACGCCGTTAAAGGTGGCGTAAATCGTCCCGTCGCCATGCACCGCCGTCCGCACCTGGGGTCCGTCCTGATTGAATGGCCCCGGAATCCCTAAAACCGTCCAATCCGCGGTGGCGCGAGTGTCGAGATGTACCGTACTGATGACGGGAGTCGCGACGGTCGCATCGAGACAGAAATCAATGGCCGCCGTTTTACCGGTCGTTCCGGCGGCGCGCTGGTCGTTATAGCCGACGTAGAAGCGGTCTTTACCGGTGTCTGCCCCATATCGAACGGTGGTCGCTGCGATATACGGCTGGTCGGTCGGGGTCGGATTCTCCAAGATTCCCATGGTGGTGGGAGTGAATGGGTTGGGCGTGCTCAACGCGTTGAGAATGACGATATTCGAAAACGGATCGGACGTGCCGCTGATGTCGCCGCCGTAAAATTCGCCGGAAACTCCGCCGAACTCAAAAGTCTGATCGAGGGGCATGCCCCCGGGCACGATAAACGTGATGTTCCAGGTTTGACCGCCATCCTGCGAATAGTAGAGCGGGCCATTCGTCTGCCCTGAATCCGGCGGCGTGAACGCCGAGACGAGGATCTGAGTCGGGTTTGCCGGATTGACGCTAACGCTTGGTTCGCTGTCTTGATTCTGTTCGTCGCTGTGGGTTTGTGGAACGACGTTAACGACCGTAAACTGGGCCATCGCAAATACTCCAAAAAGAGCGCGGAAAAGTCAGCGCGGTATTCGAATCTACTTGACGCCGAGCGATTTTCGAATCGTCGCGAGCGACGAAGAAGGCTGAATGTCGGCAGGGTCGGGCGTAATGTAGGCGCTCGCCGGCAGTGCGGTGCTGCGATGCAGCAAATAGACCGCCTCTTGGCGTACCGAAGGGCGCGGAGCGTTGCGGAACGCGATATCTCGGCTTCCCGGAAAGAGAAGGGTCACCGTCGCGCCCTTGCCGCGAATCGGTTCCTGTTGATTCCCTTTGACGACGTCGGTAATCGCGATTACCGCGCGCATCCAGAGCGGGTCGTGTTCGGAGGGGATACGCGGGATATCTTCGGCGCGCGCGATCTCGGTCACCGTGCCGTGCACGATCAGGGCGGCCGTGGCGATGCGTTCGCTCAAATGGCGTTCGGGCAGCGAAGCCACGAAGCTCTTCACCTCCTTTTCACTCTCTGCACTCGCCGGGACGTGCGCGAGTTCGTTCACTGCAACTTCCTTGCCGTGCACCCAGGCGTTTGCAAAGAAGATCAGGCGCTGCCCTTCGCGCGTGGCGCCGTTGCCTTCTTGCGCAAGCTGCACGGTGATCGGCCGTCCATTGAGTTTGCCGAGCACCGGGTTCACTAGAAACCCGCGATCGAACTGAACGATCGCGAGTCCGGGACGTTGCGGCAGCACCGGCAACGACGACGCGTCGAGCTTTACTACGGTTCCCTCGAAAATAAAGCTCGCTCGATTGAGAATGTCGGTGTTTGTGCTAGCCATCAGCTCATTGCCTCCGTTACCACGATAAATGGCCGAGCGCGTTATCCACGCTCAACAGCGTTATTGGTGCCCAAGCGCGTTTTGGGAAGCTCACCCATGCAACTTCCCCGGAGGAAACGCTTGCCTGGCTTAGTTAGGTACCCATACTAGCACCAATCGGTAGCTTTGCAAGAGGCTCGGCGAAAACTTGTGCCGAGCGATGTCCGGGAGGTGCCTCCTCAAACGTCTCTAGGGCACAAACACTCTAATGAGGAGACAGAACAATATGAGCGAGTTTCTCTACCTTTATCGTGGCGGCCAGCGGGACTGGACGGCGGCCGAATCCGAACAGATCATGCAGAAGTGGATGGCCTGGTTCAAAGATCTTACCGCCAGCGGCAATCTCAAGGATGGGGGACAGCCCCTCGAACCGGAGGGCCGGGTGGTTAGGGACAAGGCGGGCACGGTGACCGATGGGCCTTTCGCCGAAGCCAAGGACGTCGTCGGCGGATACACGCTGATCGAGGCGGATTCGTTGGCGCGCGCCGCGGAGCTGGCGAAGGGTTGTCCGATCCTCGAGCGCGAGGGCTTCGTCGAAGTCCGTCCGGTCATGAAGATGTAACCATGGAACAGAGCGATCATCTCTTCCGCCACGAGGCGGGGCGTATGGTCGCCGCGCTCACGCGCGTGTTCGGGCTGCACAATCTCGAGTTGGCAGAAGACGTCGTTCAGGACGCCTTCTGCCGCGCTTTGGAGGTGTGGAAGCTGCGCGGCATCCCGGAAAATCCATCCGCCTGGCTGATGAAGAGCGCAAAAAATCGCGCTCTGGACGTTCTCCGGCGCGAGCGCACCGCGCGCACTTTTGCGCCGGACCTCGGACGCCTGCTCCAAACGGAATGGACGATGGCAAACGCGGTGGCGGAAATCTTCGACTCGACCGACATCGAAGACGACCAACTGCGCATGATGTTCTCGTGCTGCCATGCGCGCCTTTCGGAAACATCACAGGTAATGCTCGTGCTCCAGCTAATCGGCGGCTTCGGCGTGCGCGAGATCGCGGGCGCATTCGTCAGCTCGCATTCGGCTGTGGAAAAACGCCTGACGCGCGCCAAGCGAACGCTGGCGGAGTCGGAAGCGCTCTTCAACATCGCCGACTCGGCCGATTTCGTGGCGCGCCTGCCTGCCGTGCAACGCGCGCTGTACTTGATCTTTAGTGAGGGCTATCACGGCGCCTCGGCTCAAGCGGTGGTACGTGCCGATCTCTGTCACGAAGCGATTCGACTCACGCGTCTGCTGGCCGAGCACCCGCTCGCGGCGACACCCTCGACCCACGCGCTCCTGGCTCTGATGTATCTCGACGGCGCCCGTTTGCCGGCGCGCCTCGACCCTTCGGGTAACCTCAACACGTTGTTCGATCAGGACCGCTCGTGCTGGGACCGCGCGATGATCGGGCAGGGCCGAGCCTGGCTCGAACGCTCCGCCACCGGTTCTTCGCTGAGCCGTTACCACGTCGAAGCCGCGATTGCCGACGTGCACGCGACGGCCCCGCGCTTCGATGCCACGGATTGGAACACGATCGTCTCGCTTTACGACACCCTAATGACCGTCGCGCCTTCTCCCATCGTGGAGCTCAACCGCGCGATCGCGATTGCGCAACTGGCTGGGCCGCAGCCCGGCCTGGAAGCAATTGATGCCATCGTAGAGCGGGACCGGCTGACGGCGTATCCGTTCTATCACGCGGCGCTCGGCGAGCTCGAGCTGCGCCGCACCAACTTGGATATCGCGCGCGAGCATTTCCAAGCCGCGGTCGCACTCGCGCGCAATCCGATCGAGCGGCGCTTCTACCAAAGCCGCCTCAGTGCGTGCACGCGACAACGCGCCACCTTGCCGGCTTAAGCGAAAAGGGCTGGCATTCGAGCGATTCGAAGGCCACAGCGTGACTACACCGGCTGGGCCGTCGATTGACTGGGCCAAGCCGCCGGCGAGTAACTCCGCTGCGGGCCTCGATGCCGGTCGGGCGCTGCGTTCGCGCGCGTCCCGACGCGGTCAATCAACCTGGCGCCCCGGCCCCGACCGCCGGAACCCGGTGGAGATACTGCAACAGAGCGATGAAGGTAGGCTCGCCGATCTGCTTCCGATTCGCTACGGCCGGATGCTCGTCAACCCGTTCACGTTTTACCGCGGGGCAGCGGCGATCATGGCCTCCGATCTTTCGTCGTTGCCGGTATCCGGCATTCGCACTCAGATTTGCGGTGACGGCCACCTGCTGAACTTCGGAGGTTTCGGAACGCCCGAGAACCGGTTCGTCTTCGACGTCAACGATTTCGACGAGACGACGCTCGGAGCGTGGGAGTGGGACGTGAAGCGCCTCGTGACGAGCGTAATCGTTGCGGGCCGTCATCTGCGCCTTCAGGCGTCCGAGTCGCGGGCGGCGGCATTGCGCTGCATCCGCAGCTATCGCGAGAAGATTCGAGATTACGCGGCAATGAAAGTCTTGGAGGTCTGGTACGATCGGCTCGACGAGTCGAGGATGACCGATATCGTCCGTTCCGCCGAGGAGCGGCGTCAGTATCACGCGTCGATCAAAAAAGCAAAGGTGGAAACCCGCGCCCACCAGTTTCCTCGCTTCGCACGGGACTTCGGCGGCGCCGTCAAGATCGTGGACGACCTGCCCCTGCTCTATCATCCGACCGACGCGGCGCCATTTCTCGAGATGGTTCGCGCAACGTTCACCGCTTATCGCGCTACGCTGCCCGACGATCTCCGGACGCTCTTCGACCGATTCACCCTGCGGGACGCGGCCTACAAGGTGGTTGGTGTGGGAAGTGTAGGTACCCGCTGCCTCGTCGCGCTCTTCACTGCCGCCGACGAAGATCCACTCGTGCTGCAGATGAAAGAGGCGCGTGCCTCGGTATTCGAATCGTACGCCGGCGCGCCGGCATTTGAGTGTCAAGGCGAGCGGGTGATGATCGGACAGCGCGCGCTGCAAGCCGCCAGCGATCTGTTCTTAGGTTTCGCCAGGGCGAGCGACGGACACGACTACTACATTCGGCAACTGCGCGATATGAAGACTTCGGCCGACGTGGACGACATGTCCGCAGCGGCCCTGGCGGATTACGCCGATTTCTGCGGCTGGGCGCTGGCGCGCGCGCACTCCAAAGCCAGCGGATCGGCGGCAATGATCGCCGGATATCTGGGCCGCTCCACCGCCTTTGACGAAGCAATCGTTGAGTTCGCGGAAGCCTACGCCACCCAGAACGAGCGAGACTACGACGCGTTGGTAGACGCCGTGCGCAACGGTAAGGTCAAAGCCAACACCACCGCCGCCAAGTAGCAGCACGCGCGTTCCCGTCATCCTGAGCGAAGTCGAAGGACGCGCACGGTATGTCATCCTGAGCGAAGCGCCGAAGGCGCGTAGTCGAAGGACGAGGGTGTGGCTGCACCCTGAGCGAGCGCAGCGAGTCGAAGGAGCAACTAAAATTAATTCGCGCTGCTTTTTTGTCGTCCTTCGATTCCGCTCAGGATGACAAGGCTGCTCCCGTTGGTCGCTCAGGATGACAAATTCAGCTTACAGAATGAGGTGAACGTCGCCGAACTCATGGTAGTAGTAGGCGTGTTCGGCTGCTGCATCGTAGGCGGAGCGCAGGAGCGCGCCATCGAGAAAGGCGCGCAGAAGCGATAGGTGCGTCGCCGCCGGGTCATGGAATCCGGTCAGCAGCCCATCGACCGCCGTCACGCGATGGCCCGCATCGATGAAGAGATCGGTCCACCCCGAGGCGGCTACGACTTCGCCTTCCTGCACTGCGCTCTCAAGCGCGCGCAGCGCGGTCGTTCCGATCGCGATAGCACGCCCACCGTTGCGCCGCGTTTGGTTGACGGCTTCGGCGGTTGCGCGCGGGACGGCGAATCGTTCAGTAGCGGGCCGCTCGGGTGCCTCGAAGCTCGCGACCCCGCAGTGCAGGGTGACTGTTCCAAGCGCGATGCCTCGTTTACGCAATGCGCCGAGTACGCGCCGTGTGAACGGACGCGCCGCCGACGGCATCTCCGACGAGCCGGGTTCGCGGGCAAAGATTGTCTGATACTCTTCTAACGGAAAGCGTTGCCGTACGTAACCGTAGCGGATCGGTTCGCCAAAACTGGCCAGGTAGGCGTTCATCGGCTGCGGCAGATCAAACCACGCGTACCATAGACGCGGATGCGCGGGTTCGACCGGCGCGATCATCACCGCGCTTCCTCCGCCGGGAAGGCGCAGTTCTTCGCCGAGGAGCACCGGACCGCGTGGCTCCGCCATCCAAATGCGAGCGTCGATCCGGGTTGCGACGTGCAGCGCGATCGCTTCACCGCTTGAGCGTCTTGCCGAAATCGCCGCCGGCAGCGTGGCCGAGTCGTTCACCACTAGGAGATCGCCGGCGCGTAGTTCAGCCGGTAGATCGAAGAAGCGCGCGTGCCTATGCGAACGCGTTGTCCGGTCGGTCACCAGCATGCGTACCGCATCGCGCTCGACACCGCGATGTTCCGGCGGCGCGGTCGCCTCAACCAGCGCCGCCGAGCCCGTAGTTGCGATCACGCCGGCACCAGATCGGCAAGCCGGATGCGCTCGTAGGGTGCGCGCATCTCCCCCACCGCCTGCAAGAGGGCGCGGGCCGAGTCGGATGGATCCCGCAAACCGCTTGGATCCGCATCCGGAATGGCGTCGCGATGCATTTGCGTGTTCATATCGCCCGGATCGACGACGAGCACCCGGAGCGCGGTGCCGTCGAGCTCGGCGGCCAGCACGTGCGAGACGTGCTCCAGGGCTGCTTTCGTCGCTCCGTAGCCGCCCCACGTTGGGTATGCTTCCACGCCGGCATCAGAGGTTAGGT
>JBAVTZ010000233.1:0-1946 GCA_049696515.1 Candidatus Cybelea sp.
CATCAGGGACGTGCGGAAGGTCGATACTCTTCCTGTGGATTTGGCGAGACGTTTTGGACCGAGATGTCTAATCCTGAAGTTCTGACGACTTGATAATACAGCAACTCTGGATTTGCCCGGTACATTGCGCGGCCGCAAGACATCGCCACGAAATCTTGGTTGCCGGACTCTGGTTTCCGCATAGTTTCCGTCAATTTCGGCGTTATCCGCTTAGTGACGGCCTGAGTCGCGTTCTATGATTTCGGCGGAGCGACGAAGTCAATCACTTGCCTATCGTTCCGTCGCTAGACGCTGAAGTCCTTGCGATCTACCGTGAGCACTTGGCAGCGCATCTGACGCTCACTCAGGACAACAATTGACGCGTCCGCGAGATCCATTTGCTTGTAGCGAGCCATAAGAGTGCGCAGTCTGGGCCAGTGCGCCGCAATCTGGAACTCTACTCGAATAGCATTTCGCACCAGCAGTTGGAACAACGGATCGACGTCCACCCCGTCGGCACGCAGGAAGTACACCGCTTCCGTTAAGGGTATGTTAAACAATAAAGTTTACAAATAGAAGGTCTGCTCGCTATTCTGTCGCCAGTGCGAGACTATACGGCGATGGCGACGAAGGCGAAACTTCCGGAAGCCGAGCGACACTGGCTTCGCGTGTTGGGCACGTTGAATGAAGCGCAAGCGCGTGTCTTTGTCGCCCAGAAGGCGCTCGAACAAGGACGCGGAGCGGTTAGTCGCTTGGCGCGACTGACGAGCATGTCGCGGCCTACCATTTTAAAGGGCATGGCGGAGTTAGAAACCGCCCGTTTGCCCGCGCGTCCGGAAACGGGGCGCATTCGCACGGTGGGCGGTGGACGCAAACGAGTCGAGGATGCGGATCCCCACGTGAAGCGGGTGCTGGCGCGGCTGGTCGAAGCCAGCACGGCCGGTGACCCGATGAGCTACCTGCTTTGGACAAATAAGTCGACGCGCGCCTTGGCCGAGGAGTTGGCGCGCCAAGGCTACACGGTCTCGCATGTCACCGTCTCACGCTGTCTACGAGAGTTGGGCTACTCCTTGCAGGCCAACGTGAAGACCATCGAGGGCACGCCACATCGCGATCGTGACGCGCAGTTTCGGTACCTCAACGATCAAGTTCGGCGCTTCGTGCACCGTCACGACCCGGTCATCAGTGTGGACAC
Source organism: Candidatus Cybelea sp. (assembly GCA_049696515.1). Classification (GTDB taxonomy): domain Bacteria; phylum Vulcanimicrobiota; class Vulcanimicrobiia; order Vulcanimicrobiales; family Vulcanimicrobiaceae; genus Cybelea. The sequence goes on from JBAVTZ010000233.1 coordinate 1,175, forward strand.
GAAAAAGAAGGAATTAGTGGGATCTTTTGCGAATCGCGGTCGTCGCTGGCAGCCGGCGGGCGAGGCAGAACAGGTCAACGTCCATGATTTCCCGGCTCCGAGTGTGGGCAAAGCGATCCCGTACGGGACGTACGACGTGACGCGAGACGAAGCGGTCGTCAACGTGGGTATCACGCATGACACGGCGGAGTTTGCCGTGGCCAGCATTCGCCGATGGTGGCAGCTGATGGGACGGAAAGCCTACCCGCAAGCACGGAACTTGTTGATCTGCGCGGATGCTGGCGGTAGCAATGGCTCGCGGCTGCGCGCCTGGAAAATCTATCTGCAGGCTTTAGCCGATCGGCTGGGGATAGCGATCACCGTGTGCCACTATCCACCCGGCACGAGCAAGTGGAACAAGGTCGAGCATCGCCTGTTTTCGTTCATCAGCATGAATTGGCGCGGCCGGCCGCTGCTCAGCTATGAAACCGTGGTCAATCTAATCGGGGCTACAACCACGAAGGGCGGGCTCTGGGTGAAAGCCCTACTGGACACTCGGGAATACGAACCAGGTCAGAAGATCACCAACGACGAGATGCACAAGCTACGGGTACAACCGCACAAGTTTCACGGCGACTGGAACTACACGGTCCAGCCTCACAGGGCAGGATAAGTTAAGTTACGCCAGCTCATTTGTAAACTTTATTTCTTACCAACGCCTAAGGCAAGAGCCGGATGCGGGAAACCCGCTCGTCCGGATCCCTGGAGGGGGTCATCAGCAATCGTGATCCCT
>JBAVTZ010000234.1:0-4526 GCA_049696515.1 Candidatus Cybelea sp.
GCGACAACGCCTCGCCGAACGTGCGAAGCGCGCGCACCAGCATCGCCTGCGGCACCGACTCGGCTTGGTGGCCGGCGCGCTGCGCGTCCTCGGGCGTAAGGTCGCGCGCGAGCAGATCGGGGTCGATTCGCCCTACGAGCAGATTACGAAAGGCGGTTATCAACGAACGGATCAGCACCTGGAGGTCGATGCCGGCATCGCTCGCCTCCTCAACCACGGCTAAGGCCGTGGTGGCATCACGGGCTACGGTGGCATCGACAAGCGCTTGCGCGTAGGTTCGTCCCGTCGATCCGAAGGCGAGGTCGAGCGTCGCTGCCGTGACGGCGGAATCCCCGGAGAAGGCCGCGAGTTGTTCGAGCATCGTGAGCGCGTCACGCAGGCCGCCGTCGGCCCGATAGGCGATCGCCGCCAAGGCTTGATCGTCGATCTCGATCTTCTCACCGCGCGCGATTTCTTTCATCTTCTCGATCATGACGGGGATCGCAATGCGGCGAAACGCGTATCGCTGGCAGCGGGAGAGAATCGTTACTGGAAGCTTCTCGGGTTCGGTCGTGGCGAGGATAAAAACGGCGTGTGCGGGGGGCTCTTCGAGCGTCTTGAGAAAGGCGTTGGCACCCTCCTTGGTGAGCATGTGCGCTTCATCGATAATGTAGATCTTCATCCGCATTGCGGCCGGTGCGAACTTCACGGCCTCGCGCAAGGCTCGAATCTCGTCAATTCCACGATTGCTTGCCGCGTCGATCTCCAGGACGTCCAGCGCCGTGCCGGCCAACATCGCACGACAATTCTCGCAGGTGTTATCGGGGGTGGCGGTCGGCCCGGCGGCGCAGTTGATGCAGCGCGCCAGAATCTTCGCGGCGGAGGTCTTCCCCGAGCCGCGGGGTCCCGAAAAGAGGTAGGCATGGGCAAGCTTTCCGCTTTCGATCGCCGAGGAGAGCGTGCGAACGACCGCGTCTTGGCCGACCAGGTCAGCGAACGTTAGGGGGCGCCAGGTACGATAAAGGGACACGGCGCTCAAACTTTAGCAGGGCGTTTCACGGCGCCTGCCGGAGGGTATGGGTGCAACGAATCGTCTTGGGGACTGGGTTAAGGGGAATGCTTCCAGGCAGCGATGCTTGGTTATTTTGGGATCGGATTAAGTAGAAGATGTCCGTCGATCTGCGTTCAGCGCTTCAAGAGAGGTTTGGGTTCACCAGTTTCTACCCAGGCCAGGAAGAGGTCGTTTTGCGCGTCTTACAACGACAAGACACCCTGGCAATTCTTGCTACGGGTGCCGGTAAGAGCCTCACGTACCAACTGCCGGCACTCTTGCTGGAAGGCACGACGGTGGTCGTCAGTCCGTTGATCGCGCTGATGAAGGATCAGCTAGACATGCTGCGCGAGCGGGGCATTACGGATGTGGTCGCGCTCAACTCGACTCTCTCCGAGGATCAAGAGATTCGGGCCCGCGAACGGATCCGTTCCGGCACGATAAGGATCGTCTACACGACGCCGGAAAAGCTCGAAGACGAAGGTTTCCTGCATCTGCTCCAGTCGATCGACGTGCCGCTTTTCGTGGTCGATGAGGCCCACTGCATTAGCCAGTGGGGTCACGATTTCCGACCCGCCTATCTTGCCTTGGGCGGTGTCATCGCAAAGCTCGGCCACCCGACCGTCCTCGCGCTGACCGCAACGGCGACGCCTTCGGTGCGTGAAGACATTCTGCACCAGCTGGGGATCGACCAGGTAAAGCCGATCGTACGCGGATTCGACCGCCCGAAATTGATTTACGAAGCACGAAAGGCCGATAAAGAGGCCGACAAACTGAAGATTCTCACCGCGCTCTTCACCGGCGAGAACGCATTGGAAGGCACGGGGATCATCTACACCGCCACGATCAAGAACGCGCTCGAAGTCCAGCATTACCTGGCGCGGGAGCTTGGCATTCCGGCCGCGGTCTACCACTCGAAGCTTCATAAAGAGGACCGCACCTCGGTCCATAACTTGTTCATGGACGAGGCGATTCGCGCAGTGGTTGCGACCAACGCCTTCGGCCTCGGCATCGACAAGCCGAACATTCGCTTCGTCGTGCATTACGATCTCCCGGGTTCGCTCGAAGCCTACACGCAAGAGGCCGGACGGGCCGGACGCGATGCGTTGCCTTCCCGCTGCATCCTGATCTATCGAATGAGCGATACGCGCGTTCAGAACTACTTTCTTACCGGTAAATACCCCGACGTGGAAGAAGTTCAGCGCGTCTTTGGGACGATCGAGGTTTTCTCCGATCAAACCAGCGGCGTTTCGATGATCGACTTGCGAAAAATCCTTCAGCTGCCGCTGACCAAACTCAAAGTCATTCTCGCGCTTCTCAAGAAGTCGGGCTATATCGAGCACGTCGGAAAGTCGGCCTACGGCTTGACCGAAGCGGTACGCAAACATCGCGATTTAATTTTGAACTTAGCCAACTACGACACGAAGAAGTCCTACGATCAAAGCAAGCTCGCGATGATGCTGCAATACGCTGAAACGACCTCTTGCCGGCGACGCTTTATCCTGAACTACTTCGGCGAGGATTTCGACACGATCAACTGCGACGCGTGCGATAACTGTCTGCGCGCATTGCGGGATGGAGTTGACGCGAGCGCGGCAACGGCGGGATTCAAAATTGCCGACGTCGTTCACCATCCAAAGTTTGGCGTGGGAACGGTCGAGCGTGCCGAACGGGATCTCGTGACGGTGCTCTTCCCCAGCGTCGGTTACAAGACGCTGTTGGCGTCGGCGGTCCGCCACGCCGAAGCGCAAATTGCATAGGAGCCTGTCGGTCGCGCTTCTGGTCGCGGCCTTCGCTGCACTGTACGCTTCCGCATCAGCTCAAAGCCCGTCACCCTCGCCCTCGCCTTCGCCCTCTCCCGTACCTTCGCCGGGCGCGCCGGCTACGCCAGGTCCCACAGCCACCTTACCGCCGCTGACGGTTTCCCCCGCCGCGGCATCCGTGCCGGTTGGGAGTCCGGTGGATCTCACGGTGGGTTCCGCGATTAGCCCAATCACCGCGGTGATTCGCGACCCCTCGCTTGCAACGGTCAGTGTCGATCAAGCCTCGCAGCACGTTACCCTAACCGGAAAGACGCCGGGCGCAACCATCGTAACGTTGCGCGATGCTCGCGGCGTTACCCGCGACGTGGCTGTCCGGGTCGCATATTATGCGGGAACGATCGCGCCGCGAATCTCACTTGCGCTGACGGGCGATCCGGCGAATGGTGAGTTCGTCCGAGAGCAAATCACGCAAGCGGTGAAAAACGCCGCGCAACTGCGTCCCGACGCACAGGCTCTAGTGACGCCCGATGACGTTCCGTTTCACGGGACGCTGGAAGTGGATCACATCGCCTCATTCGACGTTCCCGTGTTGATTCAAGGGAACAACGATTTCGAGGTCGACGGATTGACCCACGTCGACCTTCAAAACGTAGCGGTTCCGCGCATCTCGCCGAATTCGCTGATGGTAAGCGATTATCCGGAACGCCTAACCGAGAATGGGGCGCTCTTCACCGCCGACTTGCGCTCCGACCAGCCTTCGCGCTTTCTCTATTTTCACTATAACCCACCCGGCCAGCCGGACCGCCGGATCGTCTTGCGGGCAGAAAATCTTTCGCGAGAACCCTCCATCGTCCAGTTCATCAGCGGCCGCGGCGGTCCGTCGTCCAACGAAATGGAAGTTGGACACACGGCTACCAAGCGCTTTTTGGTCAATATCGCGCAGAATCAAGGGCGTCTGCTGACTATCGACGGCAGCACCACGATCAACATCGCGCAGCAGGATCTTCCCGCTGGAACCATCGTCTGCAACCTGCTGCAGTTGCGGGTTCTCTCGGGTGGCAACGTTCACCTCACGCTCTTCGCGCAAGATGCCAACCAAGATCCCTCGCTAGCAACCGCGAGCGGCGAGCTTTTGGAGAGCGCGCACAAGCACGCACGCGGAATCTATCCGATTGCGGAGTTTCACTTCGCGACACAATGGCGAGTCGACCAGGATTATCTCGAGTTGCCGATCGGCCAACTGCCGTTACCGAACCATCTCCAGGGCCAGGCGCTGTCGGGCGACTACGGCGTCTTGCAATCGTTTGTGGTAAATCTGGAGAACCCGCTCTCGACACCGCAAGCAGTGGCGATCTACGAAAATCCGCGCGGTGGACGAGCTACCGGTACCTATTTGATCGACGGCGTGCTGGTGCAATCGCATCAAGTGCCGCCCTATTCCCGTTACAAAGTCAGACAGTATGTCGTACCCGCACATGGCTTCGTACGGGTAAGCGTGGTCACGATGCCGGAGGCGGGCTCGAGTCTCCCGCTCCGATTGATCTTCGCGCCCGACGACGGCAGCGTCGCGCCCGGCGCTCCCGGCTCTCCAATCTACTAATTCGTCAAGCGTCGATCTCGGCCGCGCTCGCATAAACGCGCTCCATTTGATTTGCGGCGGCATCCCAAGAGAAGCGTGCGTTTGAGCCGGCGCGAGCGCTGGTCGCGCGCGCGTCGCCATCACCCCTGAGGGC
>JBAVTZ010000235.1:0-1982 GCA_049696515.1 Candidatus Cybelea sp.
GCCGCCGGCCCAGCCGCGCGCCAAGTTACGCGCCCGCTCGGCCACCACGTGGCCGGCGTTTCGTGGACTGCCGCGGGCCTAGCGCCGCATGATCTGATCTACGTGACGAACTCCAACGGGCTGGTCAGCGTCTATCGCTACTGGCAGCACACCCTTGCCGGCGTCCTGTACAATTTCTCCTATCCAACCGGCGAGTGCGCCGATAGTGCGGGCGATGTGTATATCGCCGACTTCGACGCGCAAACCATTGTGGAGTACGCGCACGGCGGAACGAAACCGATCCGCACGATCGATGACTTCACCTATCACCCATACGGCTGTGCGGTCGATCCCAAGAGCGGCAATCTCGCGGTAGCGAACTATCAGGCTAATCAGTACTCCTACAACAGCGACTCGGGCAATATTGCGGTCTACCCGCGCGGTAAGGACAAGCCGGCCTACTACGGCAGCGGCGACGGTCGCTTCACGAGCCTTGCCTACGACGACCACGGCGATCTCCTGGCAACGGCCCGAAGCTACTATTACTACAGCTTCTTTTTTAACACGATCTTCTACTATTTGCCGGATAAAAGCTCGAAGCTGCTGAGTATGGATTTGCCGGGCAGCCAATTCTACTCGGGCTGGCCGAGCGTGCAGAGCATCGGCTACGACGGAAAGTATTGGGTGGTCGTGGCTTCCGATACCCTCTATCGTTATACGATAAGCATCAAAGCCCAGTTGGTCGACGAGGTAGAACTCTCGGGCGGCTCCAGCAACGTCAACGAGATTGCGTTTTACCGAAAAAACTCCAAGGGCATAGCAACCCAAGTCGTCGGCGGTGGCGCAAGCTTTGAAGGTAGCAGCTTTGTCGGCTTTTGGAACTATCCGGCGGGCGGCGATCCCTACGATCAAATCACTACGTACCTCGACGGCCCGTTCGGCGTCGCGATCAGTCTCAAGAAATGAGCCCAAAGCAAACGATGCGTGCAACCGTGTTGGCGGCTCTCTGCGGGGTAACGCTCGCGGACTGCGGGAACGGCATTTCCGGCACACCGCCGGGCGGTACGATGAATGAACGCATCGTGACATCGGTCGCGCGCTGGGCGGCTCCCCCGCGTCCCGACCGTGGGCCATCCCGGATCTCGGCGGCCCTAAAGAAGGCGAAAGCGCCGCTGCTCTTCGTTTCGGACGCCGCCACGCAGGATGTCTACGTCTTCGACCTATCCAGGCTCAAGCTGATGGCGACGCTCACGGGCTTCTCGCAGCCGCAAGGCGAGTGCTCCGATAACAAAGGCGACGTTTGGATCACGGATACCAACGCTAAGACAATTTACGAAGTGTCGCATCAGGGGCGGCTCGAAAACGAGCTGAACGACTCGGCAGGCTATCCCGCGGCCTGCGCCTGGGATAAGGTGACCGGAAATCTTGCAGTGATGAATTTCTTTGGAGTTAGCGGCGCACAAGGCGCGGTGCTGGTGTATAAGGGCGGTTCGGGGTCGCCCGCATCGTACGCCAACCCCAGTCAGTACTACTATAACTTCGGAAGCTACGACGCCAAGGGCGATCTTGTTTTCGACGGTCGCGACGCCAAGGGAAACTTCATGCTCTCCGAGCTCGCGAAGGGGGCTTCCTCCGCGAAGACGATCGCCCTGAACGGCGGCACCATTTACTACCCCGGCATGGTGCAGTGGGATCCGACGGCGCGCGACTTCATCGTCGGCGACCAATCCTGCGGGAACCTCTATTCGAGCTGCGTCTACGCAGCGAAATTCGGCAAGAAGGCCGCCACGATCACTCAGAAGATCGACCTACAGAACTACAGCGGCGGGGCGGTCTGCGATCTCGTGCAGGGCGCCGAAATCAACGGACAGCTTGCCGGATCCGATAACGATTTCTGCGGATCGCTGCCCAGCTCCACCTATCTCTGGCCTTACCCGGGTGGTGGCGCACCAATCCTTTACAACAACGATACCGATACGACGCCGGTGGGCGCGGCGGTGAGC
>JBAVTZ010000236.1:0-5069 GCA_049696515.1 Candidatus Cybelea sp.
GTGATAGTTACTCGAACTCCTTCCGCATGAGGATGGTATCCCATACCTCACCACTTTGCCGCGTGACGTCGCGTTCGAAGCGCTCGATTTCCCTAAAGCCGGCCTTTCTGTAGAGCATCCGCGCGGCATCGTTGTGCGGAAAGACGTGTAGGTTCAGTTCCTTAACGCCGTGCTCGCGAGCCCAGCTGCAGACGCGGTCGATGAGCGCTCGGCCGATGCCTTGCCGACGGTACCCCGCTCGTACGAGCATTCCAATGGCGAGTCCGGCGTAGCGGTGATGGAAAACGCTGAGCGAACCGACGGCCTCGCCGCCGATCCGCCCGATCCAGAGAGGCGTTTCGTCGGGTCGCGTGGTTTTCGTGAGAAGATTTTCTCGTTTACGAACTCGATCGAACCCCGGCTCGGTACCGATCCAGATACCTTCGGCCGCGACCTCCTCGAAGAGGTCGAGCAGTTCTTCGACTTCTTCGGGTTGCGCGTACCGAATCTCGAGGTCGTTCATTGTCGCGGAATAAAAAGACCCTAGTAGAGCAAATAGCGCCTGCGCATTGCCGCGAAATCGGCGACCGCGGGCGCCCACTGCGCGACGATCGCTTCGGGCGTCGTGCCGGCCAGCAATGCCTGCCGGAAGGAATCGGTGCCCCAGTCACGGTCGAGACCGGAGACGCTTGCGATGTCGATTGCGTGGGGAAAAAGCTCACGAATCGCCACTAGGATCTCGACTGCCGTGCGCACCGCCACAAAGCGGCGCGGAGCGAAAACGTGCAGCTCTACACCGGTAAGTTCGCGATCCTTCCAAAACCCGAGCAACGGCGACCACGCCGTGGGACGGAACCACACCGCTGGGAGGTTCCGCGCGTTCAAACGTGCCGCCAGTCTACCGCCGTCGATGCCGAGCGCGCCCGCTAGAAAAAAGGGCTTGGTGAAGCCGCTGCCGTTGTTGATCCCGGCGCTGTCGAGCAATCCGGTACCGACGTAGACAAAGGTCGTTTGCCATTCCGGAATGTTCGGAGAGGTCTGCACCCACTGCAGACCCGTATCCGGCCAGATCATCGAACGGCGCCACCCGTCCATTTTGATCACGCGCAATTTCGCGCCGATGCCGAACTGTTGGTTGAAGAGCATTGCGAGCTCGCCAACCGTCATTCCGTGGCGCATCGGAATCGGGTAGAGGCCGATAAACGACTCGTAAGCCGGCTCGAGGACCGGCCCTTCGACCGCCCCGCCGATCGGATTCGGCCGGTCGAGCACCCAGAACTCCTTACCATACATTTTTGCGCTTTGCATCGCATAGGCCATCGTTGAGATGTAGGTGTATGCACGAGAGCCGACGTCTTGGATGTCGAACAACAAAACGTCGACGCCTTCAAGCATTGCCGCGCTTGGGTGGCGGGAAGCCCCGTAGAGGCTGTAGACCGGCAGGTGTGTCTGCGGATCGACATACGACGCGACCGATGCACCCGCGCCCCGATCGCCACGAAAACCGTGCTCGGGCGCATAAATCGCCTTGATGCTGATCTGGCCGTGACGAAGAATTGCGTCGACGATCGATTCCAGACGTGAGGTGACGCCGCTCTGGTTCGCGATCACGCCGACTGTGCGACCACCGAGATCGCGCCACGCGCGCGCCAGGAAGACTTCGTTGCCCAGTTCGATCTGCGCGCGCGGCAGCGGCTCCGCCGCAATCCGGGCGGTGGTCGCGATCCCGAGCGCCGCGGTCCCTAGCAGGAAGCGTTGACGTTGCATTCAGGCAAACCGAGGCTCAGTCTCACGATGGAGAATGCCGGCGTCGTGCGCGCGCGAGAACAGCGCGCGGACCGCATTGCGACCGGTTTCACCGAGATCGTCGCTGAATTCGTTCACGTAGAGGTCGATGTGAGCCCGCATCACCTTGTCGCTCATCTCGACGGCGTGCTCGCGAACGTACGGCATCACCGCTTCTTCGTTCGCGCGCGCGAAGGCGAGGCTGCGCCGAATCGCCGTGTCGAGAGCTTGGGTTTCGCCGGCGCCGACATCGTCGCGCACGACGACCGCGCCTAACGGAATCGGCAGCAGTGTCATATTCTCCCACCACTCGCCCAGGTCCGCGATCGCGATCAACCCGGCCTCGCGATAAGTGAATCTCGATTCGTGAATGATCAGCCCGGCATCGACTTCACCGTTTGCGACGGCTGAAATGATGCGATCGAAGCGCATCTGGACGGTCTTCGGGCGCGTCCCAAGTGCGAGCTGCAACAAAACGAAGGCGGTCGTCCGTTCTCCCGGGATGGCAATACGTTTCCGCGCGAAGTCGCTAAAGTGTACCGGAGAGCCGGCGGGCCGGGCGACCAGAAGGGGGCCGCAACCGCGTCCGAGCGCACCCCCGGAAGGAAGAATGCGGTAACGATCCATCAGAAAAGGAATCGCGCCGTAACTTACTTTCGTGAGTGCGAACTCGGAGCGCGCGGCGGAGTTGTTGAGCTCGTCGATGTCGGCGAGATGGGCACGTACTTCGGGCGCCCGCTCGACCAGACCGTTGGTCAGCGCCCCAAAGATATAGGTGTCGTTGGGGCACGGCGAATAGGCCAAGTTGTACTCGGTCACCATGAATCTTCCGCTCCGGCGCCGCACAAGTCGAACAGCGCATCGGTGACGCGCTGCAACCCTGCCATCCCGGCGCCAAAATTCCAGCAGCTCGATTCACGCGCGCAGCAGCGATTCGAGATGCCGCGCACCTCGATCGCGGGGACGCCGGCACGGGCAGCGGCGCGCAGCGCCGCAAAGCCCTCCATCGACTCCACCTCTGCGCCGAGTGTCGTCGCGAGTCGCTGGGCCGTCGCTTCGGTCGAGGTGACCCGTGCGACGGTGACTCCGTGCAGCACTGGAAAACCTTGCTCGCGCAGGCGTGCGACCAGCTTGGAATCAGAGCGCGCCTTGTCCACGACCTTGGCTCCAGCCGGGAGCGCGAGCGGGTTGCCGCTTTCGAGCGCGATTTCCATCGCGTCATCGGCCACCACGACGCCGTCGCCGATTTGAGCCGCGCCATCGAAGGCCCCGGCAAGACCGGCGTTGACGACGAGTCGATAGCGACGCGCGACCAGCGCGGCGGCGAGCGCACACGACGCTTCGACTGGGCCAACGCCGGTGACCAAGGTTTCAACGCCGGCGCGTGCCTCCCAAAAGGCGAGCTCGGCCTCAACCGCGCAGGCAAGCAATATCATGGTGCGCCGATAAACTTGTGCGTTTGCAATGAAAGACGAAAGCGCGCCGGATGAGCCTTTGCGTAGTCGAGGGCGAGCGCGACGTTTGCGGGCTTGTTCCCTTCCGGCTGCAGCAGAATCGTCGATTTGCCGGCAAAGAGGCCCAAGTGCTCCTCGGGAACGCGCTCGTCCACGATCAGCTTAGCTTCGTTGGCGCGCACGGCCATTCGAGGATCGACGCGCTCTTTGGGCGAGACGCAGAGCCAGACGTCGTCGGGGAGATCGGTAAAAATCGTGCCATTCGATTCGATGTGCACGCGGCGTTCATCGCGGCGCAGCGCCTGAATCAGGCTGAGAGTTTCAACTTGTGCGAGCGGTTCACCACCGGTGAGAACGACCATCGGGCAGTCCCTTCCTGCTTCACGGACCAGCGCAACGACCTGATCTATCGTGGCGAAGAACTTCGTCGAGTAGTCGGTATCGCAGAAGTCGCAGGCGAGGTTGCATCCGGCCAACCGCACGAAAACCGCCGGCGTGCCGCTCCAAAGCCCTTCGCCCTGAATACTGTAAAAAATCTCGGCTAACTGAAGCATAATTCCTGGGTCATCCTTCGACTCCGCTCAGGATGACAACGGCTCGGGATGACAAACGGCGCGGGGATGACAAACGGCTCAAGATGACAGCGGAGCACGGGTATCACCGCGGCGGAGTACGGCGCAGGCCGCGGGCGTCTCCCACAGGACCAGTTCGTCGAGTCCTTCCAGCACGCGGTCAAGCCGTTCCCAAATCCAGAAGAGAACGTTTTCCACCGTCGGATTTTCGATAAAATCGTTGAGATTGTGGTGATCGGTTGCGCTCAGTACGCGATCGCTCACGACGCGTTCGACCGCATCGAAGTCCTCGATCATGCCGCGTGCCGGCCCGCTCGACTGAATCGGTCCACGAACGGCAACTTCCAGGCGGTACGAATGACCGTGCATACGCGCGCACTTGCCCGGGTGGAACGGAAGTACGTGCGCCGCTTCGAAGCGGAAATGCTTGCGTATTTGCGTCGGGGGACCGCCTATAACTCCCCGGTGGGTCCCATCACTTGGAGACGCCGTTTCAAGTCGGCAAGGAAGCCGCTTGCCACGGAGCCGTCTACCACGCGATGGTCGAGTGAAAGACAGGAATTCATCATCCGCCGAATTGCAATCGAGTCGTCGTCGTTGACCACGAGCTGCTTCACGACGGCTTCCATGGTGACGATGCCCGCTTGCCCACCGTTTATGATCGGCGCCGAGGCCCAAGAACCATTGGCCCCGTTATTGTTGACGGTAAACGTGCCCCCGGCTAGATCGTCCACGCCGAGCTTGCCCGACCGCGCCTTTTCGATCAAGGCGCCGGCAGCGATCGCGATCCCCTTGATCGAGAGCTTATCGGCGCCTTTAATGACCGGCACGACCAGATTGGCCGGCAACCCGATCGCGACGCCGATGTTCACCTGTTCGTTGACGTAAATTCCGGGTTGTCCGGATTCCACGGGAGCGAATCGAGCGTTCATGAGCGGGAAGACCGCTAGCGACTCGACGACGGCGCGAATGAAAAATGGCAGCAGCGTCAACTTATAGCCGGTCTCGCGCTCGAAGCGATCCTTTTCACGTAAGCGCCATTTCCAAACGTCGGTGACGTCGATCTCCACCATCGACCATGCGTGTGGCGCGGTATGCCGGCTCTCCACCATACGCTCGGCGATAATGCGGCGCGCTTGCGTGAGCTGTACGAACGTTCCGGGAATCGGTTGGGCGTAAGTCGAGGTTCGCCCCAAGGCCGGCGCAGGGGTGGCAGACGGCGGCGCAATCGGCGCCGAAGGCGGCCGTGGCGAAACGATGGCGCTGGCCGCAGCAAGCA
>JBAVTZ010000237.1:0-7077 GCA_049696515.1 Candidatus Cybelea sp.
GCACCCCACCGAGCCTCCCTCCGCTCCAGCCGAGCCATGCCGGCACGCCGCCCGAGCCGGCGAAGCCCAAGAGCGCCTCCCCCGCCCTTTCGCTGCAGAAAGTCAGAGCGGCTTGGCAGAGCATCCGAGGCAAGGTCGAAGGGGAGCGGCAATCGCTGCGAGCACCGCTCTCGCGCGCCGCCATCGAATCGGTGGAGGAGAACGTGATCGTGCTCAAGCTGCCCGACGCGTGGAGCGCCGATGCCTTACGCGATCACGCGCGAATCATCGAGGCGGCAATCGCCGACGTCCTCGGCGTAACGTTATCGGTGCGATTGCGGGTAGACGGAAGTGCCGGTCGCTCGAAAGGCTCCGCGCCGGGCAACGTGGCTTCGATGACGGGTGCTCGCCGAGAAGAGGACGATCCGGACGCACTCTTCGATTACGCCAACGAACGCATACGATAGAGGTTCAAAACATTATGAATCAAGCGCAGTTGATGGCCCAGGTCAAAAAGATGCAGGCGGAAATGGCCAAAGCTCAAGAGGAACTCGCGAACACGATCGTCAGCGGAAGCGCCGCCGGTGGAGCGGTTACCGTCGAAGTGAGTTGCGACCAGCGGGTGAAGCGAGTGAGGATCGGCAAGGAGGCCGTCGACCCCGAAGACCTGGAGACGCTTGAAGATCTCGTAACCGTTGCCGTCAATGACGCGCTCGGAAAGGCAAGCGAAGCCTCGCAAAACCGGATGGCTTCGGTGACCGGCGGCATGCGCATCCCCGGATTGATGTGACCTCGGTCGCAAGTCCGGTCGTTGTGCTCATCAACGAGCTCAGCAAGTTGCCGACGATCGGCCCCAAGACCGCGGCCCGCCTGGTTTTTCACCTATTGAACCGTCCTCGCCACGAGGCCCAGAGTCTCGCCGAAGCTATCCTCGCCGTCAAAGACAACGTTCGCTTCTGCTCGATCTGCTATTCGCTCGCCGAGGGAGATCCGTGCGAACTCTGCACGGACGATCGTCGCGATGCAACCACCATCTGTCTGGTGGCTGAAGCCAAGGACGTCTACGCAATCGAACGGACCGGCGCATTCAAGGGCCGCTATCACGTGTTGGGTGGCCTGATCTCGCCGATGGACGGCATCGGCCCCGGCCACCTGCACGTAAAGGAATTGATCGAGCGCATCGGACGCGAAGAGCCGCGCGAGATCATTCTCGCGACGAATCCGAACGCCGAGGGTGAGGCAACCGCGCTCTACCTCTCGCGCCTGTTACAGCCGCTCGGCGTTATCGTCACACGTTTAGCCTACGGCCTGCCGATCGGCGGCGACCTCGACTACGCCGACGAAATGACGATCGCAAAAGCCTTGGAAGGGCGTCGTACGCTGTAGCAAAGTTTCCATCTGGAAGTACCGGTTGGCAGTGCCGAGCGGTCTAATGTCTTTTAACTAGGGAGGAGCGCGACGCGCGGCGTTAAGCTATGGCTCACCGGGGTGTGGGCAAAAGGGCGTCGCGAGGAATACTGGCGGCGCCTTTTTTGTTGTAGCTGGTGTATTTTTGATATAGCCGGTCGCCCTTGAACTCGGACACATTCGTCGCGCAACCTCGTGTTGCGCTCCTATCGACTGCCTCGCGCCATCCGCTGTTGTCATCCTGAGCGGAGTCGAAGGGGCGGCGCTCGGTCAGAGGTCCTCGTTTCGAAGCTGACCAGCTAAATCAAAGTGAGCGAATCGCCGGCTTGCGTGGTGCCGGGTGTAATGACGTCACAATAGATTCCCAGCCATGCGTTGCGCTGCTGCGCCAAGAAGCGAAGAATCTCCGGATCGCTTGGGTCTCCCTCGGGGTGATAGGTCACGGCGACGCAACGTTCGATCGGACATCGCACGCGCAGCCGCACCGTCCCGAGCTGGAGCTCAGCGTTTGCCAGCGATTCTTCGGGCTGGGCAAACTCCGGCGCCGCGCGCACGAAAAAGTTTGGTCGAAAGCGCTCCCATTCGACGGTGTAACCGAGATGTGCGCTGAGCTCGTCGAGCCAGCGGTCGACTACCAGCGAGATAGGAGCGTCGTCAAAGAAGTGTTCGTCGCGGCGGACCTCGACGTCAACGTTGCGTTCGCTTGCGGCGGCGCGGGCTGCTTCGAGATCGGCGAGCAAGTGCAGACGTTCGTGCTCTTTGCCCCGGTAGGTTTTGCCTTCGCGTGCTCCGCCCGAACTTACGAAGAGCGCTTCAGCACGGTCGCCCGGTATACCGGTCGCGCCGACCTCGACGCTGCTGAGCGTTTCGCCGCGCAAGCTCTTGACGGGATAGCGCCGAAGCGCATCGAGCGTTCCGACAAGCATCGTCTGGCCACTTTCCGCAGGGGTTTTCGAATGGCCTTGCCAGAAGCCGCGCGCGATGGAGCTTCGGCCGCTGGATCTCGGCGAAATCTTCGACCGGGCGGTAACCCTCTACGTGCAGAACTTCATAGCTTTTACCGCAATCGTCCTCGTGACGGTCGTGCCGGTCGCGATCGTGCAATACCTTCTCATCTTACACGAACTGCCCGAGCTCAATGTATCGCTTGCGCTCTTGGCCCACCCGGAGCATCTGGGCACGCAGCAGGTTCCAAGCATGTTCGATTCGCCGACGACGCTCGCATTATGGGTGACGTCGGCTTTGGTCGCCTACTTGATGACAACGATTGCGCTCAGTGCGGTTGGGGTTGGGGTCGCGCGCGTCTATTATGGGCAGCGGGTCGATTTTGCCGCCTGCTACCAGCCGGTGCTCCACCGTTGGTGGTCGCTGATGGCATTGCTGGGGGCAGCCCTGGCAATGTTGATCGCCGCGTACGTCGCCGCAGTTCTGCTGATGATGATACCGATTGCGATTGGCCTGCTCTCGGCTAGAAGCGGGTTTCCGGTCATCCTCGTGCTCGCCGTGACGGTGATGCTATTTGTAGTGCTGTTCGCGGTCCTATTGGTGTTTATGACCAGTGCGTTCGGTTTTTACGGCGTCGTTATCGAGAGACTCCCGGCGTTCGCCGCGTTGCGGCTGGCCTTTGCGCGGGTTTTCAACCGCAACGATTTCAGCCGGGCGTTGCTTTGCTCGATCGCAGTCGGAGTGGTGTGGTTTGCTTCAACGGTATTGTTCGATTCGTTCGGATTCGTAGCTTTGGCGCGTTGGCCCGGCGCGTACGTTACCCTCGACGCCCTCGTTCGCATCGTTGTGTTGCCTTTAATTGCGGTGATACTTGCGCTCTTTTACTTCGACGTGCGCATCCGAGATGAAGGCTTCGATCTCGAAGTCGAGATGGAGCGCCCGGGCGGATCGGCGGCCGAGGGAGACGAGCCGAGCTATGCGCCCACGGCGTACCTCTCGGGCCCGGAGCGCGCAATGATCAAAAGGTTTTTGGAGCGCCGCGATTCATTGACGGTACAACGGCGCCAAGAAATTGCCGCGCAGCTGGCGGCGCCGCTGCGCGAACGCGTGCCCGTCGAAATGCGGCGTTTAGACGACGAATCGCTCCTCGAACGCCTTTAGGAAAGTCAGGATTTCCTAAGCTAGATTATTGCTTACGGAGTTTAGCGACGAAATCTTTGGCGAAGCGCAGCGCGTCGTTTTTGGCGCGCTCGTAGAGCGCGGCGGCTTGGCCGGGGCTCATATAGCGTCCGTTCTCGTGGAAGAAGGTAACGCCTTCGCCGACGACGATCGTGCCCGCGTACGCGATCGCTCCTTTGATCGCTATGCCGGCGATCGGGATGAATCCGACGAGCTCGCGCGCCAGGATACGCCAGCCGAAGCCCCCGCCGATTACCGGCAAGAGCTGCCACGCGCGTCCGACGTCCGGGTCGCGCCCGTAGGCGGCCTCGATGTGCAACATCAACATGATCTGAATGCCGGTGATCGCGACCATGTCGCCCGCCGAGGCAACCGCACCGAGTACGACGCCGACGAGGGGAATGTGGTCCACCACCGCGCTCGCGACCGTAACCTTGAGCGCGTTGTTTGCGGCATCGCGCGTGAGTTTGGCAGCGACGCTGTCGCGCAGCGCCGGCAGATTCCGTCCCACCGCGATCTCCACGCCCGCCGCGCATTCGACGAGGTGCGGAAAGAAGCGGCTGCGCAGCGGCTCGCGCGAAATCTCGGGAACCACGTATTCGCTCCACGCGCCGGTGGACGGAGGCCCCGGGGGCCCCGACTGGGGCGCCTCGGGATCGACGGTCACCGCGAGAATCGGAACGCGCAGGGAACTCAGGGAGCTCAAATCGGCACCCGCCACATCACCGCGGCGTCCCAAAAAGATAACCGCGCGCAGCTCCTTGGTATTGGTGATCAGCGGCGATCCTAGCGGAATCGTCTCGAGGCAGGCCGCGGCCTGCGGCGGAACCGTTTCGTCGTGACCGGCGAGCAGCAGCCTACGCAGCTCGGTAATCAGCGCGGGATCGCCGCAAAGCAGGAAACGAAAAGGCTTACGGACGTGCACGTGGACCGCACGGACGTCGAAGCCTCTACGAACGAGCGTGAAGATGTTGCGAGCTTCGGAAGCTACCGCCATCAGACTTTTACGTCTACAACCCTAGCTTGTCGAGATCGACGGCCAGGGTTCCGTCGGCCTTACGCAGCTCCTTGAGCGGATCGTCCGTGTAGTCCAGATAGACCAGACCCATGAATATCTCGAGCGGCCAGGCATGCATCTTGTGAACGTTCGCGACGTCGATGATGGTCGAATGAGAGCTTTTTGCTTCGGCAATGACGCTCTCCGGCGTGGTCTTGATGTCGGCGGCAATGATCGTGGCCGCCGTGACGTCACCCGGCGTCAAGCCGTCGCGCAGCATCGTCCGATAATCCACTCCGCTCGACCCGAAGCGCTGCTGCAACGCGTATCGCAGGGTCGAATAGAGTTGAGGCGAGGTCCCAAGACCGAGCAACGTGATCCGCGTGGAAAGCTGCCGCGAGCGTGCCAAGTTGAAGAGCTGCGCCCCCTGCGAGGCCGCCGTTGCGGCCGCATTAAACTCGTCGACGGTTTTCTTCATCATCGGCGCTAGCGAAGCGTACTCGCTCGGGCTGATATCGCCGTTAAAGCTTACCTGAGCGCGGTCGAGCTCCTTGAGGAACTCGTCCAGGTCGCCGAGCGACTGATCGAGCATCGTCAACGATGCCCGAGCCGCGTCGACCGAGCGCAGCATTTCGCTGTCGGCGAGCGACAACTCGTTGGTCATCTGTGGGTAGGACGGCAAAATCGCCAGGGATTGAGTCGGCACCGGCGTCATCGCGAGCGGCGCAAGCATCTCTTTGTAGACATCCGCGCTCTCTTTGAGCAAGCCGCTCTCTTTATTGGTTTCGAGCGAACCGACGCCTCCGATTGGGCCCGAGTTCCCACCGGTATCCTGCAACGCGCTGTTGATCGAACGCGCGATCGAGGTGAAGTTCTTAACCACCGCCTCGATACGGGAACCGCGATGAATGTTGATGCGGCTGAAATCCGGTATTTCGTATTGCAGCGTATCGATTCGGCTCTGGACGGCCTTGAGCTGATCTTTGCCCTGAGCCGCGCGTGCCTGGATTTCGGTGGCGTCTTGGGCTTGGGCGGTCTGCGACGCCTCCACGGCGCTCTGCAGTCGGGGCAGGTTAGGCTTCGTAAGCGTTACTCGTTGCGTTTCCATCTGCCGCAGCGCCGCGATCCGCTGATTCGCGGTCGCACGGGTAGCCGTCGAACCGAGCTGCGCGGCCTCGGCCAAAGTTTGCTGGCTCTTGTTCGGCAGACCGAGGGCGAGTTCAGACTGCCCCAGCTCGAGTAACGCTTCGGAGCTCTGAGGATCGCTCTTGAGAACCTGATCGAGCCGCAGCTCGGCGAAGGCGTAGCGCGCGCGTTCCTCATCGCCCGAAGCCTGCACCAGCTTCTGTGTGGCCGTTACTTCGGTGGGATCGAGCTCGGGGTAGCCCATCAAATGCGCGACGCGCGCCTTGGGGTCGGGGTGGTCCTCGAGATACTTGCTGACCGCATCGTCATGCTCGTCTCCCAGCACCCCAAGATGCGCCATCACGGTGACCATCGATTCGGGATCGTAGCCGGCGCGCGACATCAGCTGCAGTCCGTAACGGTCGGCCTGGATCTCGTCTTCACGCGAAACCTTGGCCATGATCCCTGCCTCCGCCAGCGAGCCGAACTCATATATGATCGGCGAGAAGATCGAGGCGATGCCGAAAAGGAGGTCGAGAATCTCGAATTTTGAGTTGGCCGTAAGTACGTGGCGACGCTCGATGTGGCCAGTCTCGTGACCGATGACACTGGCCAGCTCATCATCGGACTGCACGAAGTCGACCAGCCCTTCGTTGACGTAGACGAATCCCCCCAGCGTGGCAAACGAGTTGACGTCGCTATCCTTGATGATCTTGACCGAGTAGGGGACGTCTTTGCGCGCGACCTGATTCCAAAGATTCCCGGCGACCCCTTGGACGTAAGCATTGAGCAGCGGATCGGTTTCGATCACGCTGCTCGTGACGATCTGTTGATCCTCCGCTTGTCCCAGCGCGATCTCCGCCTGCGTCGACATCGCCGAAATAGGTGCCGGGCTCATGGCACAGAGCAGTGAGATGATGACGAGAAGCGGAATGGTGCGACGGAGCATGGCGGTTGAGTTCCTCTACCGGGCGGGCCCGAACCAGGTTACATCGGGTCACTGTGTATTATATGTGGAAAAGGTCAAGAAATTGCGAGTCAATTGTGGATAGCGAAAGGGTATGGACGGCATCCTTCTCGCAAAGCGCAGCGTGACACTCTTGCGAGGGAGGCGGAACGGCCTTGAAGTGACGTTATCCGAACGCGACCTCGAAGAGGCCTTCGGAGAGTTGGAAGCTCGCCTTTCGGAGCAACCGAGCTTTTATCAAGGTGCATCTGCCGTCGCTAACTTTGGCGAGAACGCACCGTCGCCGGAAGATGTGACTCGCCTGCGCGGCCTGCTCGACCGCGCCGGAATCGTCTTGCGCGCCTTATCGGGATCGGCCGAGGGAGTCGAAGAGCTGGCACTCCAGCAAGGCTTGACGTTCGAAGCGACGCCCCGCGAAGAGCTTGAACGGCGGCGCGCACGCCGGCCGCAGCGCGACGTGCGGCTCTCCGAGTCGGCC
>JBAVTZ010000238.1:0-31191 GCA_049696515.1 Candidatus Cybelea sp.
GCGCGGAGGCGGCGCTGCGCGCTATTCGCGATGCCGTCTTGACATGAGCGTGCGCGCTGCCGGCGCCGCCCTGGTGCTCCCTGCGCTTCTTGGGGTAACCTCCGGGCAGCTCGATTCACAGTACGTGCTGCAGCGATATGCGTCGGCGCTTGCCGCACTAGGTACGCCCAAGACGGTCGTCTATTCGTATACGGTCTCGCAAGTAGGGCCAGCCAACATCGAACAGCATCATCGCGTCTATCGTAGCGGTTTGGACGTCCGCGACGAGACGCTATCGGTTGACGGAATGGGGTTGCGGCGCAAAATCGTCCGCTTTTCGCATCGTGAAGATCGTTACGCGGCCGGCCGCTTCGCTCCGCACGCAGACGCATATGAGTTGCTCTTTTTGGGAACCGTGAGAGACGGTCATCATCTTGACTATGTCTACGAAGCGACCCCGGTGAGCCGCCCCTCCGGTGCTTGGATCGACCGCGTAACGATCGACGGTGCGAACTTTCTGCCGCGCGCGGTGCACTTTCACAGCGCCGGCCTCGACGTGCAAGGTAACGGCGAAATCGAGTTTGGACCATTCGGTAAGTATTGGATGCCGATCGTGGCCGCGGCTGAGGCGCGCGTAAAGGGCAAGCCGGCGAGCGAGCGGATTACTTGGAGCGACTATCGGTTTCCCGAAAGCCTGCCGCCGTCCACGTTCCAGCCGCCGGAGCCGCTGCCGCACGCCACGCTTCCACCGATGTGACGTCTCGGATCAAGCCGGCTTACATCGCGGGACTGGTCGCGACGATCGTAACGGCGTTCGTTTCGCAACTGCACGCGACGCCCTACAACAACTTCGTTCTACTGGCACAGGCGCTGCTACACGGGCACGCTTGGATCGACTGGCCCGGCCCATATATCGACGCGCTACCCTACCACGCGCGCTACTATGTCATCGAAGCCCCGATGCCGGCGCTGCTGTTGTTACCCTTCGTTGCGATATTTGGGGCACATACGAATCAGACGCTGCTCTCGGTCGCCCTCGCCGGCGTCGCGGTCGGCGCGGCCTGGGAGCTCGGCGAGCGCTTCGGCTTAGGTCGCTCGAGCAACGCCTGGATATGCGCGTTTCTCTTGGCTGGTACCGATCTTTTGTGGTGCGCGATGCTGGGCGACGTTTGGTTCATCGCGCACGTCTCGGCGGTCTGCTTCACGATGCTGGCACTTGTCGAACTGGCCGGCAAGCGCCGCGGATGGCTCGTCGCGCTGCTGGCCGCGTGCGCCTTCGAGTCGCGCTTCTCGATGATCGGTGCGCTTCCGGTCTACGCATATTTGCTGGTGATGCCGAGCGACTCGACGCTCTCCGAATATCGTATTCAGTGCAGTCAACGGATTACGAGAGTCGCGTCTTTCGCGGGCGTGTTGCTCGGCGCCGGCGCCCTCTGGATTCTCTACAACCAGGCGCGATGGGGGACGTGGAGCGACATCGGTTACACGACTTGGTACCATCAAGATCAAGCCGGGATGCCGACCGGCTCACCATTTCGCCTTGAGTATCTCCCTTACCAACTCTGGTCGTTCTTCGTGCAGGCGCCAACGCAACTGCCGGCGTTTCCGGGGTTACATCCCGAGCTCTCCGGAGTCGCACTGACTTGGACTTCGCCCGGGCTCGTTCTGGCATTTTTTGCGCGCAAACCGGTGCGATGGGTGATAGCGCTTTGGATCGCGGCACTCCTTACGGCGGTCCCGAACTTCCTTTACTATGTCAACGGCTTCGCGCAGTTCGGCATGCGCCACGCGCTCGATTTCGAACCTTTTTTGGTGGTGTTGATGATGCTGGCCGTGCGCGACCGGTTCATCTGGTGGGGATACGCGCTGGTCGCGTACTCGATCGGGGCAGGCCTTTGGGGATGCTGGTACTGGCTACACTACGTGCGGACGTAGCGTCAGCGTTTCGTAAGCCGCACGAACGGCACCAGCCTCGGTGACCGGCGCGCTGCAGGCATCGCTGCTGCAGACGTAGGCGGCGGGTTGCGGTTCCGATGGCAGCTCGAACTCGACGGCTGCCGCTGGGGGCAAAGTTCGCAGGGTTGTAAAAGGCGATGGGAGGCGTAACGCCGCTTCGCGGAAGGCATCGGTCGCCGCCGCGTCGCCGACGATTCGAACGGCAAGCTCCGGTGTCAGATATCGGCGCAGCGCACGAGTGTAGGTTGCGGCAAACGATCCGGACGATCCGGACGCGCCCGCGTAGAGGCGCAAGATCCCTTGCGCGGGCTTGCGGTAGTCCACCTCATTGCTAAGGGCCGCGAGGCGCAGGAGCACATCGGCGAACGATCCGTTCTCGACGATCGGACGATCCGGGAATGCGAGGCGTCCAAAGCTTTCTTCGGCTGGAAGACGATCGTAGAAGCCGCCATCCTCGGCTTCGAACCGGGCGATAACCAGGTCGCAAATCGAGCGCGCACGCGCCAGAAAGCGCGACTCTCCCGAAATCTCGTGCGCGTCGAGGAGCGCGCGCGCATAGGCAACCTGATCGCCCAGCAGGCCGCGCACGGATGGAGCAGCGCCGGGCGCGCGGACGTGATAGAGCAGACCGTCGTCAGCCGGCAACAGGTCGTGAACGTTATCCAACGTCTGAAGTGCCTCAAAGAGCAACGCGTCGTCGTCCAGCGCGCGCGCCGCCAGGCATATCGCACCGGCGAGCCCACAGGTCCAACTCGTGTATGAGGTGCGATCGACGTACGGAGCCTCGCGCGATCGCCGTTCTTCCAAGGGCAGCGCGTAGTAGCTTTCATCCGCGTCCTGGCTGCCGGCAAAGAATCCGGTGAGCGGATCGCGCAACACCTTCCTGACGTAGCCGACCGCCGAGACGAGCGTCGCGTGAAACTCGTCGGTTGGCGCGAAGAGCACGAGCGTGGCCAGAACTCGAAGGAGCCCGGCGTGGTCCTCGGCCATTTTCTCGAAATGCGGGACGCTCCAGTCGCGAGTGGTCGAGTAGCGGAAGAATCCCCCCTCGACGTGATCGTACATTCCCCCGCGCGCCATGCCCCGCATCGTCTGCGCCACCATGTCGTAAAGCGATTGCGCGCCCGAGAGACGCCACTCGGAGAGTAGAAACTCATGAACCTCCGGCTGCGGGAATTTCGGTGCGTCACCAAATCCGCCGTACTCCTGGTCGTACCCGCGGGTCAGTTCGCCGAGCAGGTGGACGATGGGGGCGTCGTCGAGATCGTCGCAAATGGAAGCGCGCTCGTGTCGGGGCGCGCGCAGCTCGACCGCTCGTTCGGCGATCTCGCTCTTGTGTTCGCTGTAGAACTGAGCGATTTCATCGAGCACGCGCCGCATCTGCTGAGGCGGCAGATAGGTTGCGCCGGTCAACGTGGTCCCGTCGGGCGCCAAAAACGCGGTCGTTGGCCAACCTCCCATGTTATAGCGAGCGTTGATATCGGGCCGGCGGTCGTTGTCGACCCGCACCGGTACGAATCGCCGATTGATCGTCTCGATAACGCCCGCGTCGGAGTACGAGGTTTCGTCCATCACGTGGCACCAGTGGCACCATACGGCGGAGATGGAGAGCAGAATCGGTTTGTCCTCCGCCGCAGCGCGCGAGAATGCGCGCGCGCCCCAGGGCATCCAGGCGATCTCATCGGCTCGGTTCGGTCGCGGCGAGAAGCGAAACTCACTCATCTCGATCTGGAGCTCCCTGCAAAAACGAAGTGGCGTAAAGGACGGCGATCAACGCATACAGCGCGAGACCGGCAATGCCTGCCGACTGGAGCCGTAGGCCATATGTGACGGCAAAGTACGCGGCGAATGCAAGGCCGAGCAGCGCATAGCGCTTGTGTGCCATCGAGTCCATGCCGTATGTCTCGCGATCGTAGTAGCCGCCTTGCGAACGACTGCGCCGCCACGCCGCCGCGGCGACCCCTAGCGCAAGCGCGAATCCGATTACACTCCAGAGCATTGCGTTTCTAAGAGTAGCTCGCCGCGGCGTCGAAAGCCAACCAGGATGGCATCCAAGAGCGAGTCCGCTCGACCCGGTTCACTCGACGTCTACCGTAAGAAGCGGGACTTTGGGCAGACGCCCGAGCCGAGCGGTCGCAAGGCTAAAATCTCGTCTACGGGTGGCCACAAGATGCGCTTCGTCGTGCAGATGCACCGCGCGACACGATTGCACTACGATTTTCGTTTGGAGGCCGACGGCGTACTCGCGTCGTGGGCCGTTCCCAAGGGCCCGACGCTGGTTTCCGGCGACCGCCGGCTGGCGATGCATGTTGAGGACCATCCGCTCGACTACCGCGATTTCGAGGGGAACATTCCGAAAGGCCAATATGGTGCGGGAAGCGTGATCGTCTGGGACCGCGGCACGTACACGCTGGCCGAAGGGAGCGACCCCGCAACCGAGATCGCCAACGGCAAGATCAAGTTTATCCTGCACGGCAAGAAGTTACACGGCGAGTTCACGCTGGTCAAGATCAAAGCGCGCGAAGGGGAGAGCGGCGAACCATGGCTGCTCATCAAGGATCGCGACCAATATTCGGATCCTCAATACGATCCGGTCGACCATCCCGAGTCGGTGAAGAGCGGAAAGACGCTCAGCGACGTGGCGTCCGATCCCCGGGCTGCGACCTGGCAATCGAAGCCGAGTGCCCGTCACGCGGCGACGAGCGCTCGCGCGAAGGTGAAGCGCGATCCGCTGCCCCGCCTGAAGGGCGTGATGCTTGCGACGCTGGTTTCGGAAGCGTTTGACGACCCGGATTGGCTATTTGAAATCAAATGGGATGGATACCGTGCCATCTGCACGATTGAGGAGAAAAAGTTTTCGCTCGTTTCACGCAACGATCTCGACATGCTGCCGCGCTTTCCCGGGCTCGAAGCGCTCGCGAATGCATTCAAGAGCGTGCCGATCGTGGTCGACGGCGAGATCGTGAGCCTCGACGCGCAAGGACGCTCCGAGTTTCAGCGCCTTCAAGATTTCAAAAGACGGCCGGTGGGCCTCACTTACGTCGCATTCGATCTGCTCTACGCCGACGGCACCGATCTGCGCGCGCACCCACTCGAAGAACGTAAAGCCCGGCTCGAGCGCTTGATTGGCGATGATGGACTCGTGCTTTACTCCAAGCACGTTGTGGGCGAGGGAAAGGCGCTTTTTGCCAGTGCCCGCAAGAGCAAATTAGAAGGCATCGTCGGCAAGAAGCGCACCTCGACCTATCACGAGCGCCGCAGCCGCGACTGGGTGAAGATCAAGAGCGGCTACGAGCAAGAGTTCGTGGTCGGCGGCTGGACCGAGCCGAAAGGCAGCCGCAAGGGTTTTGGAGCCCTGTTGCTGGGCGTCTATCAAAAGAAGTTGCTTCGCTACGTGGGTTCGGTCGGCACCGGCTTTAGCGCGAAGCTCCTGAACGAACTCCACGAGCGCTTGCGCAAGCTCGAACGCAAAACGTCACCCTTCTCGAACGAGGTCGACGCCAACGCACCGGTCCATTGGGCAACACCCCAGCTGGTCGTCGAGGTGCGTTTCTCTGAGTGGACTCGTGACGGTTATCTGCGTCAGCCGGCATATCTGGGATTGCGTCTCGACAAACCGGCCGGCGAGGTCGTCGCCGAGATTCCGGAGGGAGTTTGATGGCAGAGCAGCGAGTTCCGAAGCGCGTTGGAACGCGCATGCTTTCGCTCTCGAATCTCGCCAAGGTGCTCTGGCCGCGCGATGGCTACACCAAGGGTGATCTCATCGCATATTATGAGATCGTTGCGCCGTACGCGGTGGCGCATCTAAAAGACCGGCCGCTAACGCTGCAACGCTATCCGAACGGGATTGACGGGCAGGCCTTTTTCGAAAAGCAGATGCCGCGGGGCATGCCCGATTGGATCGCCCGGGTGACGGTCGCGACGCCGGGTGGAACACGCAGCCAGCTGACGTTCCCAATCTGCAACGATGCGCCCAGCCTAGTCTATATGGCGAATCTCGCCGCCATCGTGCTGCACATCTGGACTTCGCGCGTACAGGCGCTCGACGAACCGGATTTCGTGATCTTCGACCTCGACCCGGGAGAGAAGTGCACGCTCAAAACTTTGACCACGGTTGCGCTCTCGGTTCGCAATCTACTCGCCGGGATGGGGTTGAAGCCGTTGGTGAAGACGACCGGCGGGTATGGATTACATCTGGTTTTGCCGCTTGCGAGCGGCTACTCTTACGAGAACGCCAAAGTGCTTGCCGAGTTGATTGCGCGCCAGGCTGCGGACGAGCTCGGTGATCTCGTCACGCTTGCACGAACGATCGCAAAGCGTCCGCAGAGCGCCGTCTATCTCGATTACGTCCAGGTTGGGCAAGGCAAAACGATCGTTGCGCCCTATTCGGTGCGAGCGCGCGACGGCGCGCCGGTTTCGACGCCGCTGCATTGGGCCGAAGTTGAGGCGTATGCGCGCCGCCGCACGACTGCCGCACCGGCCGACGAGTTCGCGAAATATACGATTCGCACCACACCCAAGCGACTCGAACGCGAAGGCGACCTTTGGGGCGGCAAGGCCTGGAAGGGACAGCGCCTCGAGAGCGCGGTCGCCAAGACCAAGCGTCGCTCAACCGGTTAAGGCCCTACATCTTGTGCCAGCCTGAGGATTTAGATACCAGATAAGGCGGCTGGCGAACGAGCGTGCGCCTTGGGTAGAATAGTCGGGCTATGGCGCATGCAATCTGGTCGGGAGCGATAAACTTCGGGCTCGTCACCATTCCGGTCAAGCTTTTCACGGCGGTTAAGGCCGACGAGCTCTCGTTCAATATGCTACATGCCAAGGACGAGGGGCGCATCAAGTACGAGCGCGTCTGCTCGGTCGACGGCAAGCCGGTTCCCTGGGACGAGATCGTCAAGGGCTACGAGTACGAGAAGGGCGAGTACGTGGTGCTCACCGACGCGGACTTCGACGCGGTCAATCCCGAAGCGACGCAGTCGGTCGACATCTTAGAGTTTGTCGAGCTCGATAAGATCAACCCGATGTACTTTGACAAGCCATACTATCTGGAGCCGACCAAACAGGGACGTCATGCGTACGCCCTTTTACGCGAAGCGCTCGCTGATACGAATCGTGTGGCCATCGCCCGGGTAGTCATCCGGACCAAAGAATACATCGCCGCAGTCAAGCCGATCGGCGATGCGCTCGTACTCGAGCTCATGCACTGGGCGAGTGAAATCGTTAACGCGGACACACTCGAGATTCCGGGTCGCGAGAAGCTTCCCGAGAAGGAGACGCAGATGGCGCGCATGCTCATCGACACCATGAGCGTCGATGAGTTTGAGCCGGCGAAGTTTACCAACAGCTACCGCGATCAGCTTTTGACGATGATCGAGGCGCGCGCCAACGGCAAGGAGCTGCCGAAGGCCAAGAAGCCTCCGGCGCGCGCGAAAGTCGTCAACCTTATGGACGTTCTTGCCCAGAGCCTCGAGGAGAGCAAGAAGCGCCGTGGCGCGAGCGCGGAGAAATCCACCACAAAAAGACGGAAGACGACGGCGGCTTAGCCGACACTAGCCGTCGGCGATCTTTGCCGCTTCTATCTCGGGCGCCAAGCGCAACGCAGCATCATCGGCGACGGCCACGCGAGCTTCATCGCGCCCGTTGCGTACGCCCATCACCAGTGCCAAGGCCGCGAGCACCAACGACTGAACGCCGGCAAAGTCCGGGCCGAAACCCGCTAATATAGCCGTAGAGACAGGCGGCGCTACAATCCCCGAAAGCGAATCGAGCGAGGAGCTGGTGCCGAGTACCGTCCCTTGCTCGCGATCCGATGCGGTATTGCTGATCAGTGCGGTGATGCCCGTGTTCGTGAGCGCCATGCCGAACGCAAAGAGGAGCATCGTTGCGCTTAGGAGCGGCAAACCGTGCACGAAAGCGACCAGCGCAAAAGCCGCCATCAGTGAGGCGAGCCCGACGTTCGACATCGCGCGATCGCCGATTCGCGCCGAGATGCGCCCGACCAGCACCGCATTCATGAAGACGTTGAAGACCGCGAAGACCGAAAAGAGATAGTCGGTATTCTCGAGCGAGAAGCCGAGCTGGCGCTGCAAGAAGAGCGCGAAGACCGCGAACCAGCCGTAGAGAGCCAGCGCGATTGCGAGCTTCTGCCAGAGAAGCCGAGCGAGGTGCGGTTTACGGAAGCTCGCGAGAATCTGCCCCATGCCGACTCGCTCCTGCTCTTGCGGGCGCTGGCGCGATTCGGGGAGCATCACGATCGTAATGATTAGGGTGACGAGCTGCAACCCGGCGGCCACCAAAAAGGGCGTCGCGAAGCCGAAGCGCGCGTAAAGAATGCCGCCCCCCGCCGGCCCGAAAACCATCCCGGCCGCAAACATCGCGCCGATTAAACCGAACGCGCGGGAACGCTCCCGTGGTTCGACGAGATCGGCAACGTAGGCTTGCGTGATGCTGATGTTTCCGCCCGATACACCCTCGAGGATGCGCGCCGCGAAGATGACGCCGATCGGCGCGAGCGCCAAGGCTGCGGCGATATTGGGTGCAAGCCCGAGCATCGCCCAGCCGATCGTTGCACCGATCTGGCTGATGATCAACACCATCTTGCGCCCGATTCGGTCTGAGACGTTGCCCCAAACCGGTGCCGACACGAGCTGGCAGAACGAGAACGTCGCAAACAACAGCCCGACGAAAAGTGGCGAGAGTCCGAAGTGCGTTACGAAATACGGCAGCATCGGAATCAGCATGCTGAAGCCGACGATGTCGATGAAGGTAATGCCGAGGATCGGCAGGAGCTTGCGGACCATTCCTACGCGCTATTCGACGGCTACGAGGATGATTCTACTGGGAGGACGATCCGCGACAAGCGCTCGCTCTTACGCAGGACGTCGACCTTGTAGGGGCGGCTCAGATCGATGCTGGTGAGGATTTTGTGGAGCGCGTCGACGCTATCCATACGTCGCCCCTCAAAAGAAAGCAGGATGTCGCCGCTTTGGAGTTTAGCGGTGTCGGCCGGACTGCCCGGCTCGACCGAGTCCACCATGATCGCCCGCCGATCTTCAAGACCTACCCGCCGGGCCGCTGAGGGTGCGAGCGTCACGTCTTGGCCCGCGATGCCAAGGTATCCGCGCCGAACCTTGCCGTCGCGCATTAAGAGGCCGGCAATATGTTTGGCGGTGTTGATCGCGATCGCAAAGCAGAGCCCTTGACCGGGCAGAACCGCGGTGTTTACGCCGATCACATCGCCGTCCGAGGTCACCAGCGGGCCACCCGAGTTGCCGGGATTGAGCGCGGCATCGGTTTGGATGATGTTGTCCATCAAGCGTCCGGATTGAGAACGCAGCGAACGGCCGAGCGCACTTACGACGCCGGCGGTTACGGTATAGGCCAGGCCGTAAGGATTGCCGACGGCAATGACGAGTTGACCGGCCCGTAGTGTTGCTGAGTTGCCAAGCGAGGCATGCGCCAGTTCGGGTGCGTTGACGCGCAAGACCGCCAAATCCGAGTGAGGATCGTCGCCGACAAGAGTAGCGGGCAGCTCACGGCCGTCGAGCAGGGCCACGCCGATATGCTGCGCGTTATGCACCACGTGACTGTTGGTGATGACGAAGCCGTCGGGGGTGAAAACGAAGCCGCTGCCGTTGCCGCCGCGGCGCCCGCTGCGCACCTCGATGCTGACGACCGCCGGGCTAACTCGTTCCGCGGCCGCCGTGACGGCCTGCGAATAGGGGTCGAGCCCGATCGAGTTTTCGATTGTAACCAGAGGAAGAACCATACCGGTCACTCCAAACCGCTAGCCCGGTATGCGGGTTTCGGGCGGAGGGGCGGTGCCCGGCACCCCGAATCGTGCTCTGCTCCGTGCCCAGATGGCGGAATTGGTAGACGCGCTGGTTTCAGGTACCAGTGGTGGCAACATCGTGGGGGTTCGAGTCCCTTTCTGGGCATTTCAAACCAGGAGCCCACAATTACGCATACGCGAATAGTAACTCTGATTTGCTGCAGCCTCACGCTCGCGGCCTGTTCCCATGACATCGGTGCGTTGCCGGCACAGCCAACCGGCGGCGCCTACGCGCCGGCGCTCGGGTCGAGTCCGCGCGCCTTTTCGCGGAATCGGCCTGCCGGCGTCGGTTATAATCTGCTCTACAGCTTCACCGGCTATCCATCCGGCGGCGCACCGACGGGTCTCACTGCGCTAGACGGCGCGCTCTATGGCACCACCACAAGCGGAGGCACGAAGACTTTCGGCACGGTTTTTGTTCGAGGCTCTGCCGGGAAGGTACGTCTACTCTACAGCTTCAAGGGCGGCAACGACGGAGCGGAGCCGGCGGGAAATCTGGTCGTGGTCAAGGGCGTGCTCTACGGCACAACGGAATACGGCGGCACGCGCGGCGACGGAACGGTCTTCAAAGTGAGCCGATTGGGCCACGAAAGCGTGATCTACAGTTTCAAAGGCGGGAACGACGGCGCCAACCCAATGTTGGGAGGTCTGGCCGTGGTGGCCGGCGCGCTCTACGGCACCACCCATGCCGGAGGCGACCCAAGCTGTCACGTCGATAGCATCGTCGGCTGCGGAACGGCTTTTAAGCTGAGTACGTCCGGTAAAGAATTCGTGCTCCATCGCTTTAAAGGCAAACTGGACGGGGCGTGTCCGGCAGGCTCGTTGGCGGCCGCCGGCGGCACGCTTTACGGTACGACTACCTTCGGCGGCCCCGGCAACAACGGAACCGTCTTCACGCTCAGCACCTCCGGCGTCGAGCACGTCCTTTACCGGTTCAAAGGTTATCCCGATGGCGCGCAGCCCTACGCCGGCTTGACCGAGCGCAATGGGGAGTTCTACGGTACGACGGCCTTGGGCGGTGCTTTTGATTATTCAGGCACGGTTTTCGAACTCAGCACGACCGGAGTCGAGCACCTGCTTCACAGCTTCGAAGGCTATCCGGACGGTGCGGTGCCGTACGACGCGCTGACCGCTTACAATGGCGAGCTCTATGGCACCACCGCCTACGGCGGTGACGGGGGGCAGAGTTGCACAGGTGGCGGGATCGTCGGCTGTGGGAGCGTTTTCACGGTGAGTCCGTCGGGCAAGGAGCGCGTCCTTCATCGTTTCAGAGGCTCTCCTGACGGTGCGCATCCGTGGTCGAGCTTGATCTTCGCGGATGGTGCGCTGGTCGGCACGACCTTATCGGGGGGTGCCGATGCTGCGGGAGGCATCTTCCGAATTGCGGTGCCGCGATGAAGGCGTTATGGTACTGCGCGCTCGCGACGCTCGCGCTGGTCGCCTGCGCGCAGGCGCTCCCGCCGCAAACGTCCGGAACGAATCGGGCTCCTGTGTCGCCGGGTTCGTTTCGACTGGCTTCGGCGGCCTCGAAAATTCATCACGTCGTGATTATCTTTCAAGAGAACCGCACGCCGGACAATCTTTTCAACCGGTTTCCCGGCGCCGATACGGTGCGCAGCGGGAAGAATTCGCAAGGCCAAACCGTAGCGCTGCAGGCGGTGCCCTTGAAGGCATATTACGACCTCAGCCACGAGCACAGCGCTTACGAAATCGAACACGCGAACGGTGAATTAAACGGCTTCAACAACGTGCTGTCCGCCTGCCAAAAGGGGAAAGTGTGCCCGCGTCCGGTCGTGCGCGCATATGGCTACGTGCCGCGCAGCGCGGTATTGCCATACTTCACGATGGCCCGGCGCTATACGTTTGCGGACCGCATGTTTCAAAGCAACGAAGGCCCGAGCTTCCCGGCGCACCAGTATATTCTGAGCGGGACCTCTACGATCGCTAACGGCTCGCAGCTACGAGCTGCCGGCAATCCATTTATTCCGTCAGGAGGGTTTACCGGCGGTTGCGATTCACCCCCGGGCTCTTTCGTATGGCTGATCGATCCGTACGGGAACGAGAATCAGGCAACCTATCCCTGCTTTAATCGCCTGACGCTCATGGATTTGCTGGATGCGAAGTCGCTCAGCTGGCGCTACTATCAAGCAAAGCTCGGAGCCGGCCTCTGGCATGGACCCGATGCGATCTTACACATTCGAAATAGCAAGGGCTATTCCACCCACGTCGTCGCCCCGCCGAAAACGATCCTGCTCGACGTCGCGCATCGGCGGTTGGCCAACGTCGTGTGGGTGACGCCTACGGGCGCAGCCTCGGATCATTCGGGAATAACCAACGGCACGGGACCGTCGTGGGTCGCATCGGTGGTAAATGCGATCGGTCAAAGCCCTTATTGGAACGACACCGTCATCTTCGTCACCTGGGATGACTGGGGTGGCTGGTACGACCACGTCCCCCCGCCGCAATACAACTCCTACGAGCTGGGCTTCCGCGTACCGTTGATCGTCATATCAGCGTATGCCAAGCAGCGCTACGTATCGCACCGCCAGCACGAGTTCGGCAGCATTCTTAAGTTTGCCGAAGAGACGTTTGGCCTGGGCTCGATGGGCACGACCGACGTGCGATCCGACGACCTCTCCGACTGCTTCAACTTTTCTCGATCGCCCACGCGATTCGAGAAGATCCCGGCCCAGTTTCCAACAACCTATTTCCTCAAGCAGCCCACGTCGACGGAGAGTCCCGACAACGATTAACGGCCTGCTCGTGGCGGCTAGCTCGCTGAAGATTCCGCCGAGAGCGTGCCGGTCGCGCTGCGGCTGGCTAAGAGCGCCGGTATAACTCCCAGTACTGCCAGCGCCGCAACGCAACGCCAAGCAAAATCGAACCCGTGGGTCTGTGCGATGGCTCCGAACAACGTTGGCGTTACAAACGCCGCCAAGAGCGTCCCGGTCAATCCGACCCCAAGGGCACTGCCGGAGTGCTCCTCGCCGCCGACCTCCGCAAATCCGATAATGCTCAAGCCGAGCCAGCCTTCGGCGGTGAATCCAAGTGCGAAAATGACGACTGCGACTAGCCAGTACGGCGTAGCCACGCCGACGGCGGCGACAGCGAGCGTGACCAGCGCAACTAGCACGCAGATCGTCGCCAGCGGCAGCGCGCGGCTTCCTCCAAAAAAACGGTCGCTTACCCATCCCCAGCTGAGCCTTCCGAATACCGCAGCGATTTGAGAGAGGGTAAAGAGCGCCACCGCCAACGCCAAGGCATAGCCGGCGCGGTGCACGAGCGTCAGCGTCAGGAATCCCATCAGTGCGAACTGCGCGCAGATCAAAGCCATCGAAGTGAGCGTCAACAAGATGAGACGCGACTCGCGCGCGATCCCGATCAGCTGGCTCAACAGCGCGAGCACCGAAACGCGTTCGCCTTGCAACTCATGAGGTTCGCGATAGAGCGCCGACGCGATCGAGCAGGCGACGATCGTCAAAATGCCGGCTGCCCCGAGGGCGCCGCGATAGCTGTAGTGCAGCGCGATGACGGGCAGCAACAGCGAGCCCAACACTCCGGCGATTGGAACTCCGGACTGACGCACGCCCATCGCGAAGCCGCGATCGGCCTTGCCGAAGAAGAAAATGATCGCATGACTGCCGGCCGGCGTAACCGCCGCGTAACCTATTCCATAGAGCAACAGCCAAACTATGAGCCACGTGAAGCTTGCGACCAACGATGCCGCGATCAGCGAACAACCCATGAAGACGCCGCTCCAAAATACGATGGTTTTATCGCCGAAACGGTCGGTAAGAATTCCGGCAACGGAGGTCATTGCGACCGATCCGATCAATTGGACTGACAAAATCAGACCGAGCTGCGTTTGTCCGATGCCCAGCGCGGAGCTGAAAAACGGCGTTAACGCGCCGGTGGACATGATCCACAGCGACGAGCCCGCCATCGCGCCGGTGAACAGCGCGAGCACTTCGTAGCGCGATTCCGGCATCGGATTGTGCGGTCTGAGATTGCGCGGGCGCGGGGCCATTCTCGGAGGGTTTCGCCGCCTGCCCGCGGCGAAGCTGCACTGGTGGCCTATAACGCCAGGATGTGCTGCACCGCTCTCCGTTTGCGGGATGAGATGCAAGGAGCGATGAGCGACAAAAGCAGCGCTTTGCGAGCGGAGAGCGACGACGCAGGTCGCCCGCAAACGGAGAGCCCTCTGGGTCATGGGCAGCACGAGTACGCCGGCTTCGTTGCTCGTCGGTCACAGAGCTACGGCTATGCTCCCTCCTCGCGCCATGCCGGCCGTACCCGTGGTGCCCATGACGGTACTACATATCCTGGCGTTACAGGCCACTAGTGGAGTACAAAGCGGAACTGAACCGCTATCTCACCATATTCGCGCTTGCCGCACCCGGCGCCGCCATCGTCTGGTTCGTCTTTCACGGCGTCTACCTCAGTCTAAGCGAGTCCGAGCGAGTTGTCGGGTACGTCGAACCGCTCACGCAGGCCGGCATCGATCTTGGTTATTTCGCAATGGTGGGAGGGACGCTGGTGCTCACCGTCATCGCAGCCTGGTCCGGATTTCACTCCATTCGGCTGCTCTTGCGGCGACCGCGTTAACCTGGGGACGAAACGCCGGAGATGCGTCTGCTGCTGGTGGTCAATCCGCAGTCTCGCCGTGGGCGTCAACTCGGCGACGCGGTGCGCTCGGAACTCCTACGTCTTGGATGCGCAGTGGCCGCCGATGGCGACCCGCCGCACGAAATCGACGCGATTGTGGCTGCCGGCGGCGATGGCACGCTCGTGTGCCTGATAGGACGAGCGCTCGAGCTTGGCGTCCCCGTGGGCTTAGTACCGCTGGGGACCTTCAACGATCTCGCGCGCAGCCTCGCGATACCGTTAGACGTCGCCGGCGCCTGTGCGGTGATCGCCTCGGGGCGAACCCGGACCATCGACGTGGCGCACGTCAACGGCGCTTACTACGTGAACGAAGCGAGCATGGGTATCTCAAGCCGCCTTGCGCGCCTGCAGACACCCGCAGACAAGCAGCGCTTAGGGTTCATCGCCGTAGTGATGAGCGCGTTCCAAGCGCTGCGCCATTCGCGCTCCTTCCACGCCGAGGTTGCCTACGACGGCAAGCGCGAGCGCTTTCGGGCCGTCCAGCTCACCGTGGCTAACAGCAACCGGTTCGGCGGCTTCGTTACCGTGGACGATGCCGCGATCGACGATGGCTGGCTCGACCTGTACGCAGTCGAAATCAAAAACGTTCTGCAGGTATTCTCGGTCGTGCACGCCATGATGCTGGGCCGGCGTAAACCGGCGCGGGGCCTGCGCACCTATCGGGCCAAGGCGTTCCAGGTCCAGACGCACCGGCCACACCGCATAACGGCCGATGGTGAGCCGGCGGGAGAGACGCCGGCTCATTTTAAGGTCGAACCGAAGGCTTTGCGGATCTTCGTCCCCTAGGACTGTCGTGGAGATTAAGCAACCGAGCCGGAAAAAAACGAAAACTTTCTCGGCGTAAGCGCGTATATACCCATCAGAAAGGCATCACAAGATTCTCCCTGAGGGCGTCAGGCAATGAGCCTCTACGAATTTGGTCCGTTTCAACTCGACGCCGAGCGTCTGCTCTTACTCGACCGCGGCGCGCCGATGCCGATTGGTCCGAAGGTGGTCGAGACACTCTTGGCGTTGATCGAGCATCCCGGCGAGGTGCTGACGAAGAGCACCCTGCTGACGCGTATCTGGCCCGAGGGTTATGTTGACGAAGCCAACCTCGCGCAGAACATCTACGTCCTGCGCAAATGCTTGCGCGAGCGCTGGAACGTCGAAGCCATCGAAACTATCCCTCGCCGCGGATACCGTTTCATCGCCTCCGTGCAACGCCGGGATGAAGTCGCTCATGCGCAGCCGGTTCGCGTCGCAACGGTGCCGGTGCGGATGCGTTACCGAGGCTGGGCGATCGCGGCCGCTTTTGCGCTGGCGCTGATTGGCAGCCTCGCGCTAACGTTTGCGTTGCCGCGCGGTTTGTCGGCCCGTTCCAATCTCTCGGTCGAGGGGACGCGGCTTTACGAAATCGGCCGCTATTACTGGAACTTACGCACGCGCGAGGGTATCGCGAAGAGCGTCGAGTACTTCACGCGCGTCGTAGATGTCAATCCGCATGAGGCGCAGGGTTATGCCGGGCTCGCCTCGGCGAACGCGATGATGGCCGACTACGGCTACGGCCCCGCCCCGGCGAAAATCTACGTGGCCCGCGCGCAGGCTTACGCGCACAAGGCGCTCGTCATTGACCCGAACTGTTCCGAAGCCTACGCCGTGCTCGGAATGCTTGCGTCGGAAAAACATACCGGCGACAAACCCCAGCTCAGCGTAGCACTAAAAAATCTCCGTCGCGCCATCGCCCTCGATCCCGCCAACGGACCCGCCCACGAGTGGTACGGCATCGCGCTCTTGGAACAGGGACGCGTGGACGACGCCTATTCCGAGCTCGATAAGGCCGCCGAGTTGGATCCCCTTTCCGTTGCCACCACGGCATGGCTAAGCACTGCGGCCTATTTCGAGCGGCGCTACGGCGACGCCATCGCCTACGCTCGCGAGACGCTCGACCTTTCGCCCGAGCGCAGCGATGCATACGTGACCCTCGGGCTCGCCTATGAGGCTCTCGGGGACCCGGCCCGCGCCACGGTCGCCTTCACCCACCTAGCGCAAGTCTGCCCACACTGTCGGGCCGAGGCTGCGGCTCTGTTGGCACCCTTGTACGCGCACGCCAACCAGATGTCCCGAGCGCGGGCCGAGCTCACGCTGGCGCTCGCCCATCCCGACGACGCCATGCCTGAAGACATCGCCGTGGCCTTTGCGGCCGTCGGCGAGCACAATGCGGCGATCTCCTGGCTGCGGCGCTCGCACGGCGCCTACATGGAGACCAAGATGGTCAACGACCCGCGGTTCGCGGCTCTCCGCCGTGACGTTGGGGTCGTGCGGGCTCAGAAGCCGGCCTAAGCTCGAAATATTCCCCTCAGGGGCTTGACAGTGTCGTACTGTTACACTATTGTACTAGTGTACTAGTACGACAGTTTGATGGTACTAGGCAGCTGAGAGGAAAGAGCAATGATCCACACGACTTTCTGCCCCGGTTCCGAGATCGCTCGCGAAGCCCGCACCCCCGTCCGTCTGCCCGACCAGCGCGGAACTGGGATCTTCCCCGGCTGGGGTCCGAAGTTTTAAGGTAGCAGCGATGCCGGCCGTTCTGACGGTCGATCCACGCAGCGGCATGCCGATCTACCTGCAAATCATCGAGCAAATCAAGCGATCCATCGCTCTCGGGATTTTGCAGGGGGGCGAGCAACTCCCCACCGTCAAGCAGCTTGCAGTCGATCTTACCGTTAATCCCAACACCGTCGCGCGCGCCTACCGCGAGCTAGAGCGTGCCGAGGTCATCGAAACGGCCCCCGGCCGGGGGTCATTCGTTCGCGGCGATGGTGTTGCAGAAGCCCCCAAGGTCGCCGCGGAGATCGCCGGAGATGCACTCGACGTGGCGCTGCGTGAGGCCAAATCCGTCGGTTGTTCGCGCGACGAGATGCGCGAACTCTTCGAAGCAGCCTTACAACGCTGGTACGTAGAGCCATGAGAAGTGAGGGAGTCCGGACGTGCGTCGCGCGTTTGGGTGAATGAGCATGAACAGCATCAAAATTTCGAATTTACGCAAAGTATACGGCTCGATCGCTGCCGTTGATGGTTTCTCCTTAGAGATTCCGGGCGCAAGCGTCTTCGGTTTACTCGGTCCGAACGGGGCCGGGAAAACCACCACCTTTAAATGCATGCTCGGACTGGCGCGGCCGACCAGCGGGACGATTCTCTATGATGGCCGCGCGCTGGTTCCCGACATGTTCGAACGAATTGCATACGTCCCGGAGCGCAGCGTGCTCTACGATTGGATGACGGTCGCCGAGCATATCGAGATGAGCCGCCGCGCCTTCAGGACTTTCGATCCGGCGCGCGCCTTGGAACTGCTTACAACCTTCAACATCGACAAACGCCGGCGCACCCGCACGCTATCCAAGGGTATGCGGACTGCCGTGATGGTCGCGCTTGCGTTTGCCCGCAACGCCGAGGTACTGGTGCTCGATGAGCCGACCGGCGGTCTCGATCCCGTCAATCAGCGCCACGTGCTGAGTCTCATGATCAATGAGGCGGCCAAAGGAAACTCAGTCGTTTTCTCGTCGCATCAGATCGGCCAGGTCGAGCGCGCGGCCGAGCACATTGCGGTGATGGATCGCGGCCGGCTCGTCCTAGAAGGGTTGGTCGACGACCTGAAGGCCGACCGTAAGATCGTCGAAGGCATCTTTCCCGACGTTACCTTCAGCCTTGACGGCATCGCCAACGATTCGCGCGTTGCGCGTGCCGATCGTACCGAAAGAATCGTGCGGCTCCTGGTGACCGCCGGCGCCGACGAAATCGCCGCGCGGCTCTCCCATGCGGGCGCGATGGGCGTTCGCGTGCTGGATCTCAACCTCGAAGACATTTTCCTCTACGCTGTCTCGCCCGGTACCGCGACGACCGATGTTATCGCAAAGGAAGGCTCGTCATGAATTACGTTGAGTGGCTGCGCGTCCGCAACTGCCTGCGAATCGTCATCGTAATCTTGGGGATTCTGCTAGTACTGGCCGTGATCTTACGAGTCTCGCTCGCGCGTTATACTTCACCCGAAGCTTGGATCGCGCATATGGCCATGGAGCATGATACGCGCGAGAGCCACGTGACTCTTCCCGACGGAACGAAGCGCATGGTTCTCGATAACCCCCAAGAACGTACTCGAATCATCGTCGACGATCGCGGTTATTTAGGTAGGCACATCGTCATCATCGAGCCTTCCGAGCGCGCGCAGCACGAAGAACATTCGAACGTGGACATCGGCAGCATCCGGGTTCTAAAGACCAACCACGGCACGATGAGCCAGACCATCATCGACACCAATGGCGCGGTTCCGATGCTCTACTATATGGCGCTGGCAGACGTCGTGGCTCTCATCGTCGCAACGATTCTAGCCGCGCCGTTTGCGCGTGAGATAGACGGACATTTGGAGATCGCGCTCACGAAGCCGATTACGCGGACCCGTTATGCGCTGGGTGTCATCGGGACCGACGTCGCCGGTATCCTGGCGGCATCGTTCCTGACCGTGGTGGCGATCTACCTATGCCAACTACTCTTCGAGTCCTGGCGAATCGATTTCAGCGGGGTCAACGCGCGCTCGGTCGGCATGGGAATCGCCTGTCCGCTCGCGTGGTACGCGTTACTATGCGCGGCGACAACGTGGCTGAACCGTTCCTATGGCGCCGTGCTCGGTTTTGCTTGGCCGGTCGCGATCCTGGTTGGCGTGCTCGCGAAAATCCAACCGGTCAACGTCGTCGCGATGTTCGTCCACGACGTTGCCTGGGTGCTCTCGCGCTTCAGCCCCTTGAGCTACGTGTCGTGGGCGATTTCCAACGACCAGAGCACGGTTAGCTCCCCCGGTGGGAACTTTGAATTTCGTTTATTAATCGAGGTACTGCTTTTTATCGTGTACGGCGCACTCGTCATCTGGCAATGGCGGCGCGTGGAGGCCTGACCGTGGAAATCATTGGAACGAGTTTCACCATATCGCTTGGCTCCTGGCGCCTGCGGTTCGTGCTGGCGGTCGAAGACAGCGACGAGCAACCCAAAGAACGAACTCGCGTGCCGCACCGCCTGCGCGTCGTCCCCGAAGACGAGTTCGTCCGCTAACCTTACAAAAACCAGATTTAGCCGGTCAACCCGGAACGAGGACCGTCTGACCGAGCGCCGGAGCCAGGATGGCGAGAGGCGCGAGGCAGTCGATAGGAGCGCGACAGGAAGTCGCGCGACGAATGTGTCCGAGTTCGGGATGACCGGCTAAATCAGAACACAAATCCGTTGCGCACCGCGGCGCGGGCGAACTTGAAGCCGTCCTTGCCGACGGTGTAGAGATAGATGTTGGGGATGAGCGGATCGCCGCTGATCTTAAAGGCGTACTGCCCGACCAGCGTGGTGAACGTGCCGCCCTCTTGCAGCGAGATGAGCAGCGATGTACGGCTGCTGGCGTTCCCCCGCTGTGCTGCCGCGATCAGCAGCTGCGCGGCAGCATAGCTGTAAGCCGAGAATACGGTGATCTGGGTAACCTCGCGTTCGAAGTCCGTCAACAACTGCATTGCGCTTGGAATCCGATCGAGCGGCGGCAACGACGACGCCACGTATGCCCCGTCGAGCGTTCTTGCGTAAGTGTCGATCGTGTCGGTGTTATAAAATCCGTCGCTAGCGCCAAAATCGCCGGTGTACCCGGCTAAGCGCAGCGCCTCGGCGATCGGGCCGAGCTCCGCGGTTTTTCCACTGAGGAAGACGTAACCGGGCGCGCGATCGAGGACCGTTCGGGCCGCCGCGGCCGGATCGGTTTTAGCCAGCGGAAAGAGCAGCATGTCGGCGGGGTGGTGATCGGTCTTGGCTTGCAGCACGAACCCGCGTGCGACGTCGTACCCGTAGTCGCCGTCGAAGGCAACCGCAATCGCAGGAACGCCGCGCTTGCCTTCCAGCGCGGCGTCAGCAAAAAGCCTTCCGGCTGTACTATCATTCGCCGGCAGCCGAAAGACGTTATGGAATCCCCGCTGGGTAACGGCATCGGCCGTAACGGTCGGGACGACGATTGCGAATCCCATGTTGGCGTAGCGCGGCAGCGCAGCGAGCGTCATTGCCGGTGTCAGGTTGCCGATCATCGCGACGACCGTGGAATCCGCGGCGGCAACATTTGCATTCGAGGCAGCGAGCCCAGGATCGTTGCGATCGTCGAGAGGGCGCATGCCCCAAACGTGAGAGATCGGCGCGTTGAATCGATTTTGCTCGTCGACGGCAGCTTGAACGCCCTTCACCATTTCTTGACCGTATTTTTGCAAGCTTCCCGAAAGCGTGACGTTGACGGCGATGGTCAGCTGCTGCAAGAACTGTTGCGGGTTCTGGATCGGCTGCGCAGGGACGATCTGGGCCCCGGCCGGAGCCACCACGCCGCTCGCAGCCGCCGCGGTTGCGGCAGCGATAAAATGGCGGCGCTTCACACGTACCCCCCGACCGTCGTAAGTAAGAAGAAGACTGAAAATGTCATGTTCGAGATAAAGACTCGTTCGTTGATGACGAAGAGATTGGCGCCGCTGCGGAATAGATACTCTTCATAGATGATTAGAACTGCGACCCCGGCGACCCCCAGATAGTACGTGCCTCCCGCTTCGGCAAGCATCCCCGCGCCGGCTAAAAGCAAGAGCATCCCAACGTGAAGCAGGATGGGCAACACACGGCCGCTCGCTTCCCCAAAACGTACGGGCAGCGAACGAATTCCTTGCTCGCGATCGATGCCGAGATCCATCAAGGCATAGATGATGTCGAATCCCGCAACCCAAATCGTCACCGCCGC
This sequence comes from Candidatus Cybelea sp., assembly GCA_049696515.1. Lineage (GTDB taxonomy): Bacteria > Vulcanimicrobiota > Vulcanimicrobiia > Vulcanimicrobiales > Vulcanimicrobiaceae > Cybelea. Next base: position 21,204 of record JBAVTZ010000238.1, read on the forward strand.
GAAGAGCAGGACCGCCGGGAGGCTCACCCGTCCAGCCACGCCGATGTAAGCTCCGAGCGGAGCGAGGCCGTCCACAGCGCCGAGCACAAAGTGTCCCATCCACGTGAAGCGCTTGCAAAGCGGATAGGTGAGTAAGAGCAGCATAGCAATTGGCGCGAGTTTAACGCAGAGCGGGTTGAGCATCCAGGCTGAAAAGAGCAGCAATGCAAGTCCGCCGGCGGTTGCCCAAAGCATTGCGCCCGGAGCAAGGGTACCGCTCGCCAGGGCGCGCCGAGCGGTACGCGGATTGCGAGCATCGATCTCCCGATCCAGAAATCGATTCGCCGCCATCGCAGCGGTGCGAGCTCCAAAAACGGCCAGTGTGATCCATCCCAGCGCGGCCGGCGGCGGAATGCCGCGCGCCGCCAATATCGCGCCCACATACGCAAAGGGGAGCGCGAAAAGCGTATGCTCGATGCGGATTTCCCGAAGAAACAGCGCCAGAGCCTTCATGCGTTTTCTTCCGTCGCCGCGCGAATGAGGCGAGCGTAGGCATCCGGACCTTGTCCCGACCATGCATCAGTATGAAGCGCGCGCTGGATCCTCCCGAGTCCGTAGCTGTTCCAGCGCCGGCTTACGCGATCGCGGGTTGCGCCATCCATGATCATCTCCGGCGGCCAGGGTCGCGTATATCCCTCAGAAGCGTCCTTGCGAGTTGCATCGATGCCGATCTTCGTACCATAGGCAATGCTGTACGAACCATGATCGAGATCGTCGACTGGTCCAGGCATCATAACGACGTCCCGCTCGGGCGACAAGTTGTTGAGGACGAACCACGCTACTGCGCGCGGATCCGCAACGTCGACGTCGTCGTCAACGACGATCAAAACGCGGGTCAGCATCATCATGTGCCCGAGCCCCCACAGGGCGTTCATGACCTTTTTCGCTTGTCCCGGGTAGGACTTTCGGATCGAAACGATCGCCAAGTTGTGAAATCCACCCTCGACCGGAAGATTCATGTCCACGACTTCAGGCAGCATCGCTTGTAACAACGGAAGAAAGATGCGTTCCGTCGCCTTGCCTAACCAGGCATCCTCCATCGGCGGCTTGCCGACCACGGTGGCGGCGTAGATTGGGTCGCGCCGGTGCGTGATGCAGGTGAGATGAAACGTCGGATAGCGATCGGCTGGGCTGTAAACGCCGGTGTGGTCGCCGAAGGGGCCTTCGAGGCGGAGATCATCATTGTCGACGTAGCCTTCGAGCACGAACTCCGCGTCGGCAGGCACCATGAGATCGAGGCTTTTTGCCCGTACGAGTTCTACCGGTTTGCCACGCAGCAGACCGGCGAAGGCGAACTCATCGAGCAGCGGTGGCAGCGGTGCGGTAGCCGCGTAGGTGAGTACCGGCTCGGTGCCGATCGCGACCGCGACCGGTATTTTGCTGCCCCAGGCCGCGGCATGCGCGCGCCCATGCTTATGACGCTGCCAGTGCATCCCCGTTTCGGTTGCGTTGAAGACCTGCATGCGATACATGCCGACGTTAAAGCGCCCGGTACGCGGATCTTTGGTAATAACCAAAGGCAGCGTTATGAAAGGTCCTGCGTCCAGAGGCCAAGTGGTCAGCACCGGGAGCTTGGTAAGGTCGGGATCGGTTATGACGACGTCATGAACGCTGCCGCTGTTCAGGATCTTTGGAATCGTGTTGGCGAGCGGCGCGAAGCGAAGGACTCCCCAAAGCTTCTCTACGAGCGACCCGGAGGGCGGCGTGAAATCGATCAGTCTGCGCATGCGCATCGAAACCTCGTCCAGATCCGCGACGCCCAGTGCCATTGCCATTCGCCGGCGAGTGCCGAACTGGTTGGTGAGCACCGGAAAGTTTGAACCTTCCACATTGGAGAAGAGCAGGGCCGGGCCACCTGCCTTGACTACACGGTCGGTAATTTCGCTGATTTCTAGCTGTGGATCGACGCTCGCGGTAACAACCTTCAACTCGCCGGCTTTGCGCAATGCATCGGCGAAGGCGCGAAGCGACTGAAACGGCATGGCGTCGTCACTTACGCACTAGGGTAGCGGTATCCCGCGAGGGCCTCGGCTACTCGGCGTGCGCGGGAATCGCGGCGACGAACCGTGCGCCCCCATCGGGCGCCTCGCCGACTGTGACGGTTCCGTCATGCGCGCGCACGATCCACCCCACGATCGCGAGGCCAAGCCCGCTCCCCGAGCCATCGCTGCTGCGGCGATAAAAGCGCTCGAAGATTCGCTCGCGGTCGTTCGGCGGCACACCATCACCATCGTCGTCGACTACGAGTTCGCTGAACCGCCCATTCCGGCGCGAGGTAATCGTGACTCGATGACGAGCGTGATGGATTGCGTTATCCACCAGATTGCGTGCGAGTTCTCGCAGGCGCCGTTCGTCACCATCGACGATCGTGCTCGCCGGCGAAGCTTCGAGGCGTATACCCTGCGCCGTTGCCACCGGCTCGCAGTCGCGCGAGCAACTCGCAACGATCCTTGCAAGATCGACCGGCTCGCAATGGAGCGCGCGACGTCCCGGATCTCGCGCAAGCGTCAGCAAGTCGGTCACGACATCCGAGGCTTCAAACGCGCTACGCGCAATTGCCTCGAAGGAACTGCGGCTCTGCTCGGACGCTCCGGCGCGCGCAGCCTGAGCGATTGCGGCGATCTCAGCCAGAGGAGAGCGCAGCTCGTGGGCCGCGTCGGCGGCAAAGAGACGCTCACGTTCGTGAGCGGCCTGAAGCGGCGCGATCGTTGCGCGAGCGAGAACGTACGAGGCGACGGCGACAACCCCCACCAGCGGAATCGCGATCGCCACGATCGTGATAACGACGTGACGCATCGCGGTCGCTAGCGCACTGGTTCCCTCCGGGGTGTTTAGGGCCGGCGCGAGCAGCGATGCATATTCCCGATCCATAAACGCGTACGCTCCTGCCCCCAGGGCAAAGAGCACGCAGACAAATATGAATAAATAAAGGCCTGCTGCGCGGACGATCAACGTCCGGCGCCTAGCTGGGTTTTAAGCGGTAACCGATGCCCCATACGGTTTCAATAATACCGCTTGCTCCAAGCCCCTTCAGTTTTCGTCGAAGCTGGCTCACGTAGACGTCGACGATGTTGCTGGAGCCGTCGAAGTCATAATCCCAGATGCGCTCGACGATCTGCGATCGTGAAAGCGCGATGCCCGCGTTGCGTGCCAGCAACTCCAACAGGCGAAACTCGGTTGCGCCTAAGACAACCGGCTTGCCATCGTACGTCACCGTGCGAGCGGCGAGATCAATGCGTAAGGCTCCCACCTCGACGACGCCGACCAGGGGCCGGTCCCCGCGTCGCAAGATCGCGCCAATCCTGGCGATGAGCTCCTCCTCGACGAACGGTTTGACGAGATAATCGTCGGCGCCGCAGTTGAGCCCGGCCACGCGGTCCTCCACCCCGTCGCGCGCGGTCAGCATCAGGATGGGCGTTTGTACTCCTTCAGCCCGCGCGTTGCGAGCCAAGGTGAAGCCATCGATGCCGGGCAGCCCGACGTCGACGACGGCGGCGTCGTAGGATCGGCTGAGAAGGTGATCGAGCCCGGCTTCACCGTCGGCGACCACGTTTGCAGCGAACTTGCGTGCCTCGAGCATCATCCGGATCGACTCCGCGACCAACGCGTTATCTTCCACTACCAGCACTCGCATCGGTTATTACTTTCCTGGGCTTTGGGGGCTAATACTTCAACGGGCCCGGAAAAGCTATGGTGAACGCACCGCTGAGGAACGGATGCTGGCCGGGCGACTGAACCTCTTGCAAGAGCACGCGGCAAGGCGCGATTTGCACGGCCCCATAGTAGACCACGTCGCGCGTGATAAATGGGTTCGCGTAAGCGTCGTAGCGGAGGCCGAGATAGGCGTGCGGGATCGGATAGTACTTCAGCCGTGCGTAGCCGCCGGTCGAGTGCTGGTCCGTTAGCAGCCCATCGACGTCGTGGTCGACGCCGTACCACTGCTCGGTTTGGAAATCGAGGTCACCGTAGCTGGCATGCGCGAGCAAACCATAGCGCTCGTAGAGGTCGGCGAAGGGGAGGCGTCCAGTCGGCAGGATTCCCAACGTTCCACCCAGCGCGCTCGCGCCGACGTCGAGCTGACCTTTTTTGCTTTGCGCGAGCGTTTGGCGCAGCCAGATGCTGAGTTCGGGGCTCTTCATCCAGGTGTACTCGCCGGTGGGAATCGGTTTACCGCCATATGGTGCACCCTGAAAGGCACCGAGGCTCGCGGTGACCCAAACCTTCAGATTCCCGAAGGTGCGCTCGCCTTGCAGGCCCCAGCGTGGCGCTGAGAGCGGAAGATTGTTCAAACCGACGTGCGCGCCGTAATAGCCGTACTGCGTCAGGTCGTCGAGACGCTCACCCGGTGACTGTGCCAGCGGAAGCTCGTAAAGCCCTCCGCGGTAAAGGGTGTTCGTGTGCTGGTTGTACTGCGAGAGAAAGAAGAGGTAGGTCGCCGATGGGCCGCCTCCGGCACCTAAACTGTAGTGGAGAAAGGCGGTGATCGACCCGAAATTCGCGCTGCCCAACACGATGCCGCCAGGTGTAAACTCGCGCGTCCCGGCAGCCGGGTGCTCGTCATACTCTAACTGGTAGCGAATCGCAAAGACCGTCGTGCCGTGCTCGGGCAGCGGCAGCCGGTAACCGTGCGACCGAAAGTAGTTGCCGAATGCGTTGAGCTCCGGAAGCACGCTGTGACACTGGCCGCAACGCAAATGGTAGCGCTGAGCAAAAATCGGAATCGCTTGCGCCGGCGCGCATACCAACACAAAAAAGGCGACCGCGATCGCCCCAATGATGACGTTATTGCGCAACGATCGCTCCTCGCATGGGCGCTCCGTAGTGGAAGAAGCAACCGAAGAGATAGGTTCCGGCTCGATCCACGAGGATGGCTTGCGACGAGGTTCCGGCTTGCATCGCGCCGCTGGTGAATCCGCCCGAAAGGGTGGTTCCGTGCTGCATGAGCGCGGTGATTCCGAACGGCGAGCCGACGGGAAAACTCGTGGCATTCGGAATGAGCGTTGCGGTGTGGGCGAAGCTGTCGGTGTTCATGAATCGAATCTGCGAACCGACTGCGATGGTCGTTACGGCGGGTGCATAGCCGCCGCTCTCGCCGTACGCCGTCGGCGTCGGAGCATTGAGCGTTAGGTCTACGTTGATGATGGTTCCGCCGCCTCCACTCGTCGAGGTGGGAATGCCGCCTGCCGTGCAGGCGCCCAAGAGCGCGATCGCGGTCGCGGCCAGCGATCGGCGAATCATCGTTGGGCCACCAGGCGCCGGTCGCGCAACGCGTCGACGATGGCGTCGTTGAGAGCAGTCGAGGCTATCATCGTTTGTGCTAACTCCCCCGCCGAGTTGATGACGTAAACAAAGGTGGTGTGCTGATCGTGATAGCCGTCCCGGCCCTGCTCGGAAACGACTCCGAACGCCTGCATGATCGTATGCACGTCGGGCACCGATCCCGCGGCGAGCAGCCAGTAGCGCGGATTGGCTTCGAGACGCTTGGCAAGCTCACGCATCGTGTGCGGTGAATCGTGCTCGGGATCGAGTGTGATCGTGAGCAATCGGGCTCCGAGCCGCTCGCGCTCGATCCTGCGTGCGGCATCGGCGAACTGCGCGTCGATCAAGGGGCACGCATCGGTGCAGTGTGCCGAGATGAAGGTCACGACCAGTGGTTTTCCTCGTAAAGAGGAGAGCTCAAAGGAATGGCCGGTCTGATCCACGAGACGTGGTTGCCGTACCGGATGTACCGTTTGGGCGGCCGGTCCGAGCGGGATGGCGAAACTGCCGGGGCCGGGCGACGCGGTCGGGCCAGGCGTCGCACTGGCGGAGACTTGGATCACGTCGCGCATGTTGAATTCAATGTAATGATAAGCGCAGCCTATGAGATAAATGCCGGGCTTCGACAGCGTGACGGTAACCGAACTTCCCGGATTGATCGAGCCGCTTGCGTAGCCGCTTCCCAAGACACCGTTACCCATTGGAGAGAACGTGAGGCTGGGGTTTTTGGGAAAGTTCGCGGGCGGCGAGCTGACTTTCCCGATCACGTTGAGCGTGTGCGGGGTGGTCGTGGATAGATTCTTTACCGTTATCTTCACGCCGGGAGGAAAGGCAAGTACCTGCGAGGTTTGGTTCTGCGTATAACCGCTGATCGTTCCCCAAACTGGATCGTTCTCGACGCCGATCTTGCCGGTTGGAATCGCCAACCCGATCGCCGAGGAAGGCAGCGGGGACGGCGTACCACCGCCCCCGCTGCTTGACGTGCTAGTAAGTCCACCGCCGTTCGTGCACGCGACAAGAGCGCATGTAACCAGGATCAACGCGCCTGCCGCGCCACTCGGCTTCATCGTACAGGTGCCGTTGCCTGCGGTCCGGGTGTGGCGCCCGCCTTCACTACGATTACGTCTTGCATGCCCTCGCTGTAATGGAATGCGCAGCCGAACAAGTAAGTGCCGGCCTTTCTGAGCTTAACCGTAACCGACTTACCCGGTGCGATGATTCCACTGGCGTAGCCGGCTCGGAGCGGGCCGCCTGACGGGCTGAAAGATAACTTTGGATTCGTGGGAAACTTCGCCGGCGGTCCTTTGATCTTCATGACGACGTTAAACGTATGGGAGATCGATCCGGAGATGTTTTTGATGGTGAGCTTGGTGCCGGGCGGGAATCCCAGCGCCTGGGAAAAGTTCTGCTGGGTAAATCCACCGAGGCTCGCCTTCCAGAACGGATCGTTGACCTTTCCGAGTCCCTCGGATGGAAGCTCTTCGCTGACCGTACCTGTGCCTTTGCCGTCCGGCAACGTTGCGGTTATCGAAAGGTCCGAGCCCAACGATGGGAGCTCGACGCTGCTGCCGTTGCCGGCCGAGTTGCTGCCGTAATGGCCCGCACATGCCGCGAGCACGATGGCAGCGACTGCTCCGGAGAGTGCTGCTAGTTTCCTAGGCATTAAAACCTCCAAGAAAGTGCTAATTATAATCGGATTTTAGGGGTTGTTGATGAAGAAAGTGTAAAGCGGGTTCTCTGCACGCCCGCAATGGGGACTACGGAACCTTGATCGAATCGCGCATCGCCGCCGCGATGTTCTGCAGAGCGGGGTCTCCAGCGGCATCAAGTGTCGCTCGAGCAAACTCATTGCGTGCGGCGGTATGGTCTCCTTCGCGCAGGAGGACCACGCCGAGCACAAACCGTGCGCGGGCATAGGCCGGCGTCAGCGTGAGCGCGGTGCGAAGTTCGCGCTCGGCCGCGTCGTACCGTCCTAGGCGCTCCTCTGCGAGCGCGAGATCGTAGTGAGCTACCGCATACGACGGATTGCTGTGGAGGAGTTTCCCGAAATCTTCGCGAGCGGTCGTTGCATCCCCGGCTTGCAACGCAACGATGCCGCGCGAGTAGAGAGCGCGCGCAGAGTCCGGATCCAACTTTATGTAACGGTCGGCGATACTCCGGGCTTCGCGCAAGTCACCGCGAGCAAGGTCAATGGAGATCAGGTTTGCCATAGCGGCGAGAAAACCCGGATCGAGTGCAATTGCGGCGCGCAGCTGACGGGCCGCATCGTCGTTGCGCTGGAGATTTGCGTATGCAATCGCAAGATCGTATCGGGCGGTCGAGCCTTTAGGTTCGGGGGGATTTAACGCGACGACTCGCTCGAACTCCGCAACTGCGCCCTTCCAGTCCCCGCGCGCTTGGGCGTCGAGCCCGATATTAAAGCGCTCCTCGATTTCGCGTTGGATTGCCAAGGCGCGCAGCGCCGGGGCCGAGGTCGTGCGTGGAACCGGGGTTGCCGGTGTATAGGTCTGCGAGAGTCCGGATGTCGCCGTCGAGAGGCCCAGAAGGGGCACGAGCAAGAGAGCCCGCATCGCTCACGGAGTGCCGGAATCAGCGGGCAACTCGGCCTCATGCCATCGTGCGGCCGCAGCCGCCCGTTCGGGCTTGCATTCCCACCCGGTGCGTCCGGCCGAGGTAATCGGACCGAGAAGCGCGGGTGCGGCCGAGGGCGTTAGTCCTCCTTCGAGCAGGTCTTCTAGCGAGGCCGCGCCGGCCACGGCAAAGCATCCCGAGCCAAAGAGGGCGGCTGAGAGAAGCGATGCGGCGATCAGACGGAGGACCAGAGTTATTGACACTTCCTCTATCATAGCCGAAAGTCTAAAGAATCCGTGAATCGCCGGCTCAACTGCGCCGCGGCCCTGCTGTTGCTCATGCTCGTGGCAGTGCCGGTGCGTGGGCAGACGCCATTGGTCGTCGGCGCGGTAAGGGATGAACGCGGCGCCCCCATTCCGGGGGCCGCCGTTACGGGGCAGTCGGCGAGCGGAAGCGTCACCGTGAGCACCGACGCTGCCGGCACCTTCGCGCTTCGCGGAGTCGCCATCACCTCGATACGGGTAAGCTGCCGTTACTGTCACCCAGCGCTCGTGCCTGTACGCCCGGGGCAGCCCGTTGTGGCCATCGTTCGCCGGTACGAAGCGCTTGCTGGCGATTCTCCCTCGCCGAGCGATCTGGCGAACCTGCCCTACGCCCACATCGAGTCGGCGATCGCGCTGCGCCCGTTTACCCTCCTAGCGCAAACCACCGACCCCTATCCGGGCTCCCGACTAAGCGACCGGGGGCTTTCTCCGAGCGGGTCGCTGCTAGTTGACAACGGATCGCCCAACTACGATATCGTGGCGGGTGCGTCGCCCTACTCGGCCATCCCGGCCTATTACGAGCAAAGCGCGACGCTCGGCGACGCCGGGAACGCATTCTTGTACGGTAACCAAGCCGGCGGCGGAGTCGCACAGCTCGATCCGTTCACGAACGATACCAGTTCGCAGGTTGCCACCGTCGGAAGCGATACGGTCGTACGCGCGCAGGCTGGATCGGATACCGATGCGGTTGCGGTGGGATCTTTCAGCAACAACGAAGAGTCGCGCCAGCGTGGCGACTTTTCCACGAACTGGCCGCTGGCCAACGGCCAATCCCTCTCGATTGCCGGAGGCAGCGAGCAGGGGCGAGTTTACCAAAATCCATCGGATGCTCTAGCAGGCAGTTTCACCTTCGGCAACGCGACCTTCACCGATCCGCAACTGCTGAACTTGTCGTTATCGACCGTCCTCGATCGCGGTAACTACGCGATAACCCAGGACGAATATCCAATTTCCAGCATTTGGTCGGATTCGGGTTTCAGCGCGGGCATTCACTCGACCGGCGCGGTTGCCGGCTTTGCCGATCTCGCCACGCGGAGTTCGACCGGTTCCTGGGACGCGCAGGCATTGCCAAGCAACTTGCCGCGCATCGGGGCGATGCTGGCGCAGACGCACGCCGACGCCGGTTTGGTCACGCACGGAAGCTTTTACGACCTCACAGCCGGAATTGGGGCGTTCTGGATTGATTACTCGGGCGGTTCGTCCGGCCTGTCGCAGCCGGCTAAAGCCGCGTTGGCCGTTCCCTCTTTGCAAGCAGTGCTCTTTCCGAACGGAAAGTGGAGTCTGAGCCTGCAAAATAGCGGTTCGTTTACCCTACCGACCTTCGTCGCACAGTACCAAGGAGCCGGCACCTATGCGCTGCCGGTAGCCTACCAACGCAACGCGCTCTATGCCGGAGCGCTTACCTATACCGATGACGCACGGCTGCGCATCTCGTTCGAAGAAGCGACGCAAAACGTCACCGGCTCGGCGTCGGGGGCGATAACGTCGGCTGGTATTTCTGCCGTCTGGCAGATCGCGCCGCTGATTTCGCTTCGAGCGTGGACGATGCACCTCACCGATACCGCGTCGTCGTACGGCCCATCGCTCAACGGCGTAACGGCCGCACCGACGGTAGGCGCATTGTGGCTTACCTACGACACGGGCGACGCGGTGCGGGTGGATGCGATCTATCGTCGTGACCTGCTCGACGGAGTGCCGTTCTATCACCTAGACGGCGACATCTCGGGACCAATCGCAAATCGCTTGCGATGGTATGCCGGTGCCGAGGACCGGATGCGGAGGACGTTCATCGACGT
>JBAVTZ010000239.1:0-4900 GCA_049696515.1 Candidatus Cybelea sp.
GCTCGCAAGCCGGCGCGTGCAAGCGCCTTGCGCGCGGCGGTGATCGGGCCCAGACCCATAACTTCCGGCGCCACGCCGGCCGAGGCGGAGGCGACGAAGCGCGCCATCGGCGTAAGCCCCAACCGCCGTGCGGTGCCGGCCTCGCAGAGGAGCAGCGCCGCAGCGCCGTCGTTGATGCCCGAAGAGTTTCCGGCTGTCACCGTTCCGCCGCTCTTGAACGCGGGCTCGAGCTTGGCCAAGGCTTCGAGCGTCGTCTCCGGCCGTGGATGCTCGTCTAGCGAAACGAGCACTTCGTCGCCGCGAGGACCGGCGGTGACAACCGGGGCGATCTCATCGGCAAATGCATTACGTTGCATTGCGACCCGAGCCTTCGTTTGAGATTCAAGGGCAAAGCGGTCCTGTTCTTCGCGCGTGATTCCGTAGAGTTCGGCAACCCTCTCCGCAGTTTCACCGAGTGAGATCGTCCACTCTGAGCGCAGCTTGGGATTGGTCATCCGCCACCCCAGAACCGTGTCGAAGAGCCGCTGCCGCCGCCCGAAAGCGAGATCGCTTTTAGGCAGCACGTAGGGGGCGCGCGTCATCGACTCAACGCCGCCGGCGATCATGACGTCACCTTCCCCAAAGGCGATCGCCTGCGCCGCCGAGTTGATCGCCTGAAGGCTCGAGCCGCAGAGACGGTTGATGGTAACGCCGGGAACTTCGATCGGCAGTTGCGCCAAAAGCACGGCCATGCGGGCCACGTTACGATTGTCCTCGCCGCTCTGATTGGCCGCGCCCAGGTAGACGTCGTCGATTGCCGCTGGTGCAATGCCGGTGCGTTCGACAACCGCGCGCACTGCGATTGCGGCGAGATCGTCAGGCCGAACGTTTGCCAACCGCCCCCCGAGCCGGCCGATCGGCGTTCGCACGGCGTCGATTACCCAAACCTCGCGGCTCATTCGGCTGCCTCGCTTGCCGGCGATTCGTCGACGTCGAGCAACCACAAGGAGCGATGCGGAGCAAATGGCTCGCCTTCGGCGTCGGCCAGCCGTTTCAAGATGCGGCGGATGCGCGCTCCGCCAATCTCGCGTCCCCACGCAATCGGACCAATCGGATAGTTCGCGCCGAGACGCATCGCGGTGTCGATGTCATCCGGCGAGGCTACGCGCTCGTGAACCGCAATCATCGCCTCATTGACGATCGAGCCCACAGTCCGGCCAAGAAAGAGGCCCGGGCCGTCCTCGACCAACACCGCGCCTTTGCCGAGGGCTGCAAAGAGTTCTTGTGCAAGCTCCAAGGTGTCGTCGGAGACCGCTTCCGAATCGACGATCTCCACCGCGCTCTGACCCTCGAGCGATCCAAGAAGACCGTATCCGGCAAGACGTTGGGGATGGCGCAGCCGCCGAGCACAGGCGGTAACGTCGGTCGCATAAGCATCGACGAAGAAGGCAGTCTCCGCGCCAAGCAAAGTGTCGAGTTCGGCTATGACGTTACCGCGGTCTACGGTTCCGTCGCCGACGTCGATAACGATCGTCGCCTCGAGCGTCAGCTCGTCGAGCAGCTCGTCGCTTTCGATGCGTTGCACGTGTTCGTAGCGCTGCTCGATCAGCTCGGCGAGCTCGTCGGCAAGACCGCCAACCCCTATGATGGCGATCACCTCTTCGGCGTTGAGGCCGGCCGGCGGCGACTCGATCACCGCTTCAAAGCGTTCCGCACGCCCGTCCCGATAGGTGTAAAACCCTGTGCCGCTCTTGCGTCCGAGCAATCCCTCGGCAACCATGCGCCCTTGCCGCTCGACCGGTGCCAATCTCTGCGCTTCGGTGCGCGCGTAGATCGACTCGCTCGTAGCAAGATTAACGTCGAGCCCGATCAAGTCCATGAGCTCGAAAGGTCCCATGCGAAAGCCGGCCGCCCGCGCCAGCGCATCGAGCTCTTCGACCGAGGCAACACCGCGTTCGAGGGCGCGCAGCGCTTGGAGATAGTACGGTCTGGCAACGCGGTTAACGATGAACCCCGGCGTGTCCGCTGTTAGGACCGGGCTCTTTCCGAGGCGTGCAGCCACCTCGTACGCACGCTCCACCGAATCGTCGCTGGTTTGCGGTCCCCGCACAATCTCCACCAGCTGCATCCGAGCCGCCGGATTGAAGAAATGCAAGCCGATAACGCGCTCGGGATGCGGAACGAGGTCGGCAAGCTCGCCGATCGCAAGTGATGAGGTGTTGCTTGCGAGCAGCGCGTCAGAGGGAAGCGCGTTTGCGAGCGCGACAAAGACCTCGCGTTTGAGCTCGAATCGCTCCGGGACGGCCTCGATGGCAAGCAACGCGTCGGAGCGTTGAGTCACTGCTTGCGTCCACCGAACTCTCTCGGGGATCGAGCGGTCGCCGGAACGCTCCGCCTCGCGCTTCACCAACCCTTGGCCGCGTTCGCGAGCCGCAACCTGCGGCTCGACCACCTCGACGTCATAGCCGGCTTGTGCAGCAACGAACGCGATACCCGCGCCCATCGTTCCGCCACCTACAATTAGCAAACCACCTGCCATAAATGCTTGCTTCGCGAAAGGAGGCGCAAACGCTTCGTCGATAGATCCTGCGTCATGGAAAAACCTGAATGGCGCCTACGTAAATCGAGTTACGTCGTGGACTCGCCGTACATGCGGCTGCGAATGGATGAAATCGAGCTTCCCGATGGAACGATCGTGCCAAACTATTACGTACGCGAGTCAAGCGGTTTCGTAACCATTTTCGCGCTGACCGAGGACGAACAGGTCATTCTGGTGCGGCAATACCGCTACGGATCGGATTCGATTCATCTCGAGCTTCCGGCGGGGATGCTACTCGAGGGCGAAAATCCACGCGACTGCGCGCTGCGCGAGCTGGCCGAAGAAACCGGCTACCAGGTAGCAAGCTGCGAACTGGCGGCCGAGTACCTCCCGGAACCGGTGCGCTCGACCGCGCACGCCTACGTCTATATTGCCTCGAACGCGCGCAAGGTCCACGAGCCCACGCCCGACCTCACCGAGCACCTGCAGGTCGAGCTTGCGTCGCCGGCGGCCTTCCGCGCGATGCTCAAGGACGGCACCGTCGACGCGGGGGCTTCGATCGCTGCCGGCTATCGCGCCCTCGACCATTTGCAGCTCCTGTAAGGCGCCGTCGGAACTCCGAGCGTGGGCGCCCGAATGAAACCCCGGATGGGCAGTCCCGGTAAGTGAAAGCGAAATGCAACTTCCGACCAAGTTCAACGCCCCCCCACTGCTCGCGCTCTTTCTGAAGCTCACCGCGGTCGTCGCGATCGGGATCGTGGTGCTCGTGTTGGCGGGGTTTCTCCTGAAGATCGTTCTGATTGCCGCGATCGTCGCGGCCCTCGGCGTCGGCGGCTTCTTCCTTTACACTCGCCTCCGCCGCGTAAAGCTCCCGGTAATCCGCTCGTAACCCGAGAACCTCTGATTTAGTCCAGATCGGGGGGAGGCGAGGGCCGAAGTTTACTTCTCCGTGTCATCCTGAGCCGAGTCGAAGGACGAGGCGGAACAGCGATGGGCTTGATCAGGGCTTCTCGGTCAACCATTCTGCCAGAGCCGCGGTAACCAGTTCCGGCTCTTCCAACATCGGAAGGTGCCCGCTCTCCCCGCAAACCGCAAGGCGCCCTTTTGGAAAGCGCCGCGCGATTGCGCGCGCTTCCTCTGTCGAGACCACCTGGTCGCGTGCGCCGGCGACCATCAACATCGGGAGATCGAGGTCGCCGGCGATATCCTCGCTGGAGCTCCGCAACGCCATTCCGCGAAGCGCGCCGGCCGCCCCGGCGGGGCTATTTCCACACGCAAGCGCGTAGCCGCGTTCGACTAGTTCGGGGCGTTTCGCAAGCGTTTGCGGGGCAAAGAGCTTCGGGAGATAGGCCTCGACGACCGGCTCGATGCTCTCTTCGTGTTCGACTCGTTCGGCGAGCTGTTGCCGCGCTTTTGACTCCTGTGAAGTGTCGTCACGCAACCGGCTGGGAACGAGCGCGAGGTGCGTAACGCGTTCGCTGAACATGCGCGCAAAGGCTAATGCGACGTATCCGCCCATAGAGTGACCCGCCATCGCCGCGCGCTCGATTCCAAGTGCATCGAGAAGCGCTGCAACGTCTGCCGCAAGCACTTCCATGAGGTAGGGACCGTCGGGCGAACTCGATGCTCCCGCGCCGCGCAAGTCAGGACGGAGCACACAAAACTTCTCCGCGAGCACATCCGTTTGCGCGTCCCAGATGCTGCGCGAGAATGGAAATCCGTGGATCAAAACGACTGCGCGCTCGTGTCTGCGTCCATTCACACTCGCGTCGATGCGTGCGCCGTCTTCGGCCAAAACTTGCATTGGCGCTCGTAATACTGTATAAGGTAGGCAACACCCCTGGTCGATTGCTGGCCAGAGAAAGGAAGACTCGTACCAACGATGGCAGTTCGAAAGAAAGCCGCTCGCAAGGCAGTCGCGAAGAAAGTGATCGCGGGTGTTTTGATTCGCAAAGCGGTTCGCAAGAGAGCGCGCAGAAAGGTGGCCCGCAAAGTGGTCGCCGGAGCGTTGGTTCGCAAAGCGGTGCGCAAGAGAGCGCGTAAGAAGGTGGCCCGCAAGGCCGTTCGCCGCAAAGTAGCACGCAAAGCCGTGCGCAAAAAGGCCCGCCGGAAGGTGGCCCGCAAAGCGGTTCGCAGAAAAGTAGCCCGCAAGGCGGTTCGCAAGAAGGCAACTCGCAAGGCCGTTCGCAAACGGGGTCGCCGCAAGAAGGCGGCCTAAGTTCGGTCTACTCGACCCCGCTCGACATTGCGGGGTTAGCATCATAAGAGCGAGTCGCGAAACCGCGACTCGCCTTTTTTTGTGCTGATTGCACAAAAAAATTAGACCGAACGGACGATGGGACGGAAGATCCAAATCGCAAGAAATAGTACCGTACAGAGGAC
>JBAVTZ010000240.1:0-5105 GCA_049696515.1 Candidatus Cybelea sp.
GCCGAGACCTTTGTTGCCAAGCCGTCTTATGCGAGCGAGCAGCAACCTGTTACGCTCGCGCTCGATGCGTCGCGTGCTGAAGACGGCATCATGCAAGTGCACGAGCGTATTCCGGTCGTGCCGGGGAGTTTCACGATCGTCTACCCGAAGTGGATCCCCGGAGAGCATGGCCCCACCGGGCCGCTCAACGACCTCGCCGCGCTACGCATCTCGGCGAATGGAACGCCGATCGAGTGGCATCGGGACCCCCTCGACCTCTACGCCTTCCACGTCAACGTTCCCAGCGGTACGCAAGCGTTGGACGTCGACTTCGACGTCCTGATGAACGCTCCCGGCGACGTCATGTCCACGCACTCGCTGGCAATCCTCAACTGGAATCGGGCGCTGCTCTATCAAGACGGGATCGACTCACATCAATACTTCGTCAAGCCGTCGATCGTGCTGCCCGATGGCTGGGACTTCGCGACGGCTCTGCGCGGCGCGAGCCGGAACGGCAATCGGGTAGACTTCGCCGTCACTTCGCTCAACGCGCTGGTTGATTCACCGCTCGACTTGGGACGCTACGTCAAAAAGTGGGACCTCTGGCGGGAGGGACCGGCCTTCGTTCAACTCGATGCCTTCGCGGACTATCCGCAGGATCTCGACATTCCACCGAATCTGCTCAAGGCCTACGGACGCATGCCGGCCGAAACCTTCGCAATGTACGGCTCGCGCCATTTTCTCGACTACCACGCGATGCTCACACTCAGCGATGCCATTGGCTTTCAAGGTATCGAGCACCATCAATCGAGTGACGATCGCGCCTCCGACGACTTCCTCACGGATCCCGAGCAGTCGTTGAGCGGCGGCGACTTGGTTACGCACGAATTTTCGCATTCATGGAACGGAAAGTATCGGCGTCCTGCCGATCTCACCACGCCGAACTTCCAGGTACCACAGCTCACGGATCTCTTGTGGGTTTACGAGGGGATGAACCAATATCTCGGCGACATCCTCTCCTTCCGTGCCGGCATCCGCGAACCGAAGCTCTACCCCGAATATCTTGCCAGCATCTACGCCCAGATGGATTACGAGACTGGGCGTTCGACGACGCCGTTGATCGATCTCACCACCGGCGCGCCGTATTTTTACCTCGCGCGAGGCGACTATCCGGCGATACGTCGCAACGCCAACGATTTTTACACTGAAGGCGAGCTCGTTTGGCTTGACGTGGATACGATCATCCGGGAACGCTCCCACGGGGCGCGTTCGCTCGACACCTTTCTCCACCGGTATTCCGAACCGTCACTTACCGGTCCGATCGTCGCGACCTACACCCGCGCGCAGATTGAGAAGCTGTTAAACGAAGTCGAGCCGTACGATTGGCACGATTTCTTCCAGAAATACGTTTACGAGACGAGCCTCCACCCGCCGAGCGACGAACTGGCACGCGCCGGCTGGAGGCTCGCTTACTCATCGAAACCCAACCCTTTCATCACGGCGGACCACGATATCGACGGCTGGTACGGCTATGGTGCCGAACTCAGCGAAGAAGGCGTGGTGCGGGACGTGCGGGAGAACTCCCCTGCTTGGAAGGCCGGCCTTGCTTCGGGGATGCACATCCTCGCGGTCAACGGTCAGCAGTTCTCGCCTGAAGTATTCGCGTACGCGGTGAAGCGCGCCGTACACTCGGCAGCACCGATTGCGCTCATTACCACTCAAACCGGCTGGTATCAAACACTTGCGCTGAACTACCACGATGGGATCCGTTACCCGCATCTCGAGCGCATTACGGGCACAACCGACATGCTCTCAGCGATTGCGGCACCGCACGCCAAGTAGAGTACACTCGTCAACGCCCTTTGGCCGCACCGCGCGCATCTTTGGTCGAGAGCGTGCCGGCCACGACTTGCGCGGCGAGCGAGCGCGCGGGATTCATCGAGGCACCGCTGATTCCGCTGCCGGCTAAACCACACGCCGCAACGACGAAACCGACGGCGATGGCCGCCTGTGGTCCGACCACGGCCTGCTCCTGCGCCGTCATGAGAATTACAATGATGAAGGCGAAGGTCAGGACGATTTCGCAGCAGACTGCTTCGATCGAGGAAAACCCGGGCCCCGGGCGGCTCGCGCCAAGTGCGAGCTGCGGCCCAAAGAGCGGCCAGAGGATCAGCGCCGCGCTGAACGCCCCCACGAACTGGGCTACGACATACGCGACCGTAAGTCGCAGCGGAAAGATACGGCGTAACGCAAACGCGATTGTTACCACGGGATTCGCATGTGCGCCTGAGGTGCCGGCGAAGGCGTAAACGACAGCGGTCGCGACTAATCCGCGAGCCAGCCATCGCGACCCGTCTTCCAAGTGTCCCCTTGAAAAATACAGCACGTCCACCGCTATCGCGGTGGCCGTGATCATGAAGGTTCCCACTGCCTCGGCTCCCAGCTTACGCAGGAGCAGGCCACGCTCTTCTCCAGGCATTCAAGGGGTATTCTGCCCGCCCCTTACGCGGCATTCACGTTCCAACCGCAAGCACGCTTCGACTCGCGCTCTATCGAGGTTTCACCGCGAGGCGGTTACGGTAGATATGCAGCGGCAAACGTTTCCAAAGGAGGGGCTAGTGGCCGCAAAGGGTACCGGCGGACGCAAGAGAGCGGCGCACAAGAAAACGACCGCTAAAAAGACGACAGCTAAAAAGACCACTCGGAAGAAAACGACCCGCAAGACCACGCGTAAGTACGGCCCGAAGGCCAGTCAGGGCGTCGAACGCGCAATGGAGGAAATGAAGGCCGGCAAGCTGCGCTCGGGGCGCTCGGGCAAGAAGGTAACGAGCCGGAAACAAGCGATCGCGATCGGCTTGAGTGAAGCGCGGCGCGAAGGCGGAAAGGTCCCTAAAAAGCAAAGCTGAGCCGCGCAGGTTACGGTGCGGGCATCGTCGCGCGCAGACGGTACCCATCGATCGTTCCTTCGAGCCGAGCCTGGGCAGTATCGCCTACGGTCGGCCACGCGGCATCGAGCGCGCCGTTACACGCACCATCGAGAGTCAGATGAGCCTCTGCACTTGCGGTGCGGGCGTTGAGTTGCGCGGTGCCCGAGACTGCAAGGTCGTTGGTCCAGTGGATGCCCGTAAGCATAGCGCGGTCTATCGCATTTCTCGGCGTTGCCGAATACGTTCCGCCGCGCAACCCCGTGCCGGAAGTTAACACGAATTCGTACGAACGCGCGAGCACGTCCGCAGCGGAGAGCAGGGCGGCCGCGGCAGCACGGCGCTGCTCGGCCGGCGCGTTATTCCCAGGAAGCGGCGTAGCGGGCGCGACCTCACCGAGCGTACGTGAAAACGCCGGAACGAAGTGGAGTGCAGGGACCCGCGTGGCGCACTGCGCGTCAACCGTTCGCGTCGCGGTAAACTTTCGTACGATTCCTGACGCGCAGCCGTAAAAATCGTCGAGCGCGGTAACGTGACCGGTGTTCGCGACGATCACGTGGGTCGCGCGCGCAAAGAGGCGAGCGGCATGTTCCCCCTCGGCCGGCGTGGTGATTGTGTCGAGATCGCCGTTGAGCACGAGCACCGGGATCTTTGGAAAGCGCGTGCCGGGCGGCACCGGCTCGCCGGGCGGATGCTCCCGCGCGGCGACGGGCCAGGTCGTACAGAGCGGCACGTACGCATAGTCGATCGGCATGCCGAGAAACTCGTCGAGCATAAACGGCGCGTACAACGTCGGATCCTCACGGCGCTTGCGTTCGAGTGCCTCGCGCCAGGCGAGTACTCGCGCGGGCGGCTGTAAGCGCATGTTATACGCTTGCGGGTTGTCGGAACAGCTAGCCGCCACGAACAGACCCTGACTGTACGAGCGCGCGCGGCCGCCCGCGCCTTCCTCTTCGGAATAGGCCTCATCCACGAGACGCTCGAGCGGGGCAGAATCACCCGCGCCGACGTAGGCACGGGCCGCGGGATCGAGGTCTCGAAACACGAGTGGATCGAGTCCCGCCGAATCCAAAACGAACGCGACCTGCGACGGCGTAATGCGTTTGCGATCTCTGCGTAGTTTCGCGAGCAGCGCTTCGATGCGCTCGACCGACGATCCGTGCAAGCCGGCGCATACCGGCGAGCGCGTACAAGCGATGTCGAAGGCGTGCCGCAAGGTGGGGCCCGTGCTGGGGTACCACGGACTGCCCCCGGTTACTTGATACGCACCATCCAGAACGAGCGATCGAACGCGGTCAGGGTGACGTCCGGCAAATGCTTGTACGAAGAAAGATCCGTACGAATCGCCATACGCGTCAACTTTTCGGATGCGAAGCGCCGACAGAACCGTGGCCAAATCGTCGGCGGCGATCGCGGTGCCGTAGAGATCCGAAGTCCGGCCCAGCTCCCGCCCGCAGCGAGTGACTTGCCCTAGCAGCATAAGCGGTGCCCGCTGCAGTGGCTGACAGACAATGACGCCCGACCGGCCCGTCCCCCGGTTATCAACGACCAGCATATCGCGCCTTTGGAGCAACGGCCCATAGAGCGCACGATATAATGAACGGCTGCCGATTGATGGATAACCCGGGCCGCCTTCAACGGCAACGATCGTGCCTTCCGAAGGTGCGGAGCGATCTCCATGCGGCAGCCAGGCGATCGCGATGTTGATGCTGCCCCGTACCTGACCCGCCGGATCGAGTGCGACCCGTACCGATCCGCACTCGTAATCGCCTCCCAGGCAAGGACGAAGTAAGACCGAGCCCAATCGCATACCCTTACCTGTACCACCAGCCGAAGTAAACTCGAGCGGCGGCTGGACGCGAACGGCAGTGCATCCGGCGGCGACGCCGGCGAATATCGAGGCGATCGCGACAAGGACGAACGCGCGGTTTTTCGCCGGGCACAGCATCAGACTACTCGCTAATCAGTATCGACGGGTAAGCCGGACGGCTTCTGGCGCTCGAAGAACGCTTTGCGGTATTTGGACGGGATCGTTGTAAAGGGCCGAGGATGCTGTTTGAAATCCAAACAATCCAGAATGCTCGCGGCCCGAGTGTCGGTCGTTCCGAGGCGGCCAAGTTTCCAGTTGTCCTCCACGAATCGCACCAGGCTGCCAAACTCGTACTGCCTGTGCGAGATATAGCCGGGCTGGCTGGGGGAAGT
>JBAVTZ010000241.1:0-38398 GCA_049696515.1 Candidatus Cybelea sp.
GCTACGCTGCGGCCAAGTGCCTCCGCGACGTCGCGGCGTCCGTCTTTGAGTGCGAGCACGGCGGCACGCAGGCTGCCCTCATAAGGCGCAAGCGCGGTGACGGCCAGTGAAGGCAGACGTATGCGGACCGGCTGACCGCGCGGCGCGCAGGCATCGCAGAGGCCGGAGCCGAGCGCGTTGCAGTTCGCGCATTGTGGTGGAAAGAGAAAGTCGAGCAGCGGCCGCCATGCCATGCATGGCTATCACGACAAGCCCGGCAAACCGCTAGGAGTCTGCCGGCTCTTTGTCCATTGCCACAAGCGCGTTCTCGAGGACGCTTTGCGGTAGAACGCTGAAGTTGCACCCGACGATGGTGTCGCGCAGGTCCGCGTGCGCCCCGATCGTTGCACCTTCCCAAAGAATGCTGCGCGCGAGCCGCACGCCAGGCTCTACTCGAACCCGATCGTCGATAACGCTCGGCCCGACAATTGAAACGCCGTCACCGATGCGCACGCCGGCGCCAAGTCGCACTGGGCCCTCGATGATCACGTCGTCGCCGAGCCGCGCCGAGGGATCGATGCCGTTGGGGCTGGTATCGGGGATTCGCACGATGCCCCGCACGACGTCGTAGCTCGCGCGCCGATATTCGTTCGGCGTTCCGATATCCGCCCAATAGGCGCCGCCCGCATCGAATCCGTAGAAGCTTGCGCCGGCAGCCTGCAACGATGGAAATACCTGTTTGCCGAAGTCGTAGAATTCAGCGGCCGGGATGTGCTCGAAAATTGCAGGCGAAAAGGCGTATACGCCGGTGTTGGCCAGCTTGCTGCGTTCGGTGCCTTTTGCCGGCTTCTCCTGGAAGCCGACGATCTTGGCGCGTTCGTCCAGCAGCACGACACCGTATTGATCGACCTCTTCGCATTCAACCAGCCCGATGGTCGCGATCGCGTCGCGTTCGTGGTGCAGCGCCAACAGCCGGTCGAGGCGCAGATCGGTGAGGTCGTCGCAGCCGATGACTACAAACGTCTCGCCGCCGAAAAAGGCCTCGATATTCTTCACCCCGCCGGCGCTCCCGAGCAGCTCCGGCTCGTACGAGTAGTGCAGCTTCACTCCAAAGCGTGAGCCGTCGCCAAGCGTCGCGACGATCGCGTCCGCAAGATAGTGCACGTTGATGGCGATCTCGTCGAAGCCATACGCCTTTAGGTAACGCACCAGGTGCGCCGCGTTGGGGACGCCGGCTACCGGGACAAGTGGTTTGGGAACGAGCTTGGTCAGGGGATAGAGCCGCGTTGATAGGCCGCCCGCCAAGATCATCGCCTTCACAATCCGACCGCGCCTTTCCGAGCCCGCCGAAAGCCAAGTTCGTCGAGCGCAATCAGCCAGACGAAGCGCGGCAGCGCGAGCTGCCGGCGCCATCGCCGCGGTTCCTTGACCAACCGGTAGAACCATTCTAAACCAAACCGCCGTACGAACTGCGGCGCACGCTCGATGCGTCCTCCGATCACGTCGAACGATCCGCCGACGCCGACGCCCACGCCGCAACCCGTTTCGCGCAGATGCTCGGCGAGCCAATATTCTTGGCGCGGCGAGCCTATCCCGACAAAGAGCAGCTTCGCGCCGCTCGCCGCGATCGCGGTCACAACCGCCGGTGTCTCGGATTCATTGAAATAACCGCTGCGCGTGCCGGCAACTTGCAAGCCCGGAAATCGTACCTCCAAGATCGCGGCCGTGTCACCCGCGATACCCTCCGCGCCGCCGAGAAAGTAGATCGGCAGACCCTCGGCCGCGGCCCTGGCGCAAATACGTTCGATGAGCTCAACTCCGGCCACGCGTTCTTGCATCGGAGCACCGCGCCAGCGAGCCACCGTCAGCAACCCGACGGTGTCGCAGAGGGAGAGGGCGCATCCGTTGACGATCGCCCGAAAGCGCGCGTCTTTCTGCGCCTGCACGACCATCTCGGTGCCGAGCGTAACAACCTGCGCGCCAGCTCCCTGGCGCGCCAGCGCGAGAATCCGGAGCGTGGCCTCGCCGGCATCGATTGCATCGAGGCGGCACCCGAGAATCTGTAGGGAGTTCACCGCGAAACGGGCTGGGTAAGATACGGTGCAAGCAGCGGGCGCAACCGATCCGCCACACTGGCTGGCATCGCGTCGAGCGGCAAGCGACAGGCTCCCACGCGAAAGCCAACCTGCTGCATCGCCCACTTCACCGGGATCGGGCTGCTCGTCGCAAACAACGCCTCGATAAGGGGCATGAGCGAAGCGTGAATCGCCCCAGCCTCGTCCACTTGGCCGGCTCGATAGGCATCGAACATTCGGCGATACTCGGGCGAACAAAGGTGTGACGCTACGCCAACCACCCCATCTGCGCCGAGCGCCAAGCACGGAAGAAAAAGATGATCGTCACCGGCCCAGAGCTCGAAATTCTTTTGCCGCCCCCGCAAAATCGACGAAATTTGCCTGAGGTCTCCACTCGATTCCTTCACGCCGGCAAGGTTGGCATGCCGGTCTGCCAACTCGAAGAGCGTTTCCGGCAATATGTTGGCCGCGGTGCGTCCCGGAATATTGTAGACGATGACCGGCAGCTGCGTCGCCTGCGCGATCGCGCTAAAATGCGCCAACATGCCGCTCTGTGTCGGCTTGTTATAGTACGGCACCACCGCAAGAATCGCATCGGCGCCAGCCGCCGCGGCTGCTTGCACCGCGGCGACCGACTCGCGGGTGGCGTTCGTGCCGGCGTTGGCGATCACCGATGCCCTGTCGCCGACCGCTTCTTTCACTGCCTTCAAAAGATCCACGCGCTCCGACGGTTCCAGCGTCTGCCCTTCACCCGTCGAACCCGCGACAACCAGCCCGTCGTTTCCGCGCTCGACCAACCAGCGCGCCAAGCGCTGCGCCTCGCGCAGATCGAGCTCGCCGCGCTCGTCGAACGGCGTAACCATCGCCGTGATTATCGCTCCAATCATAAAACCGGATCTCCTTGAGCAAGTCCAAACTGTTCGTGCACCGCGCCTTCGGCGCGCGTGACTTCGGTTGCCGGCACGAGAATCGAGATCGTGATGTTACTGTCGGTGCAGTGAATGATCTCCACGTTGACGCGCGAGAGTGCATTCACTACATGATGCACGACCCCCGGGGCATCGCGCATGCCCGTGCCGACGATCGAGAGTTTAGAACAGCCTTCCCGCACGCGCACTGCGATGTTCAAGTCGCCGAGCAGCTCCCGAATCTCTCTTCCGCGATCGCCCTCGACGACGAATGCCACCCCGGCCTGATTGATCGTGACCTGATCGATCGAAATTCCGGCGTCTGCTACCCGGCGAAACATTTCCAGCTCGGTCTCCATCCGCCGGCTGGGTGATTCGATGTCGCCGCGAATGATTCGTACCCAGGTTACCCGGCCCGATGCCGTAACGCCGGTAACCGGCCGGTGATGGTCGACACTTTCGTCAACCAGCGTGCCGCGGTCGGTCTCTAACCCTTTTACCGCATAGCTCGTACTGGTGCGATTCGCGTAGTCGGCGGCCTTATAGTGCATCACCTTCGCACCGTGGCTGGCGAGCTCGGTCATCTCCGCTAACGAGGCGCGATCGATCGTGCGCGCGCCGGAAATGCGGCGGGGATCGGCAGTCATCGCACCGCTGACGTCGGTGTAAATGTCGACGCGCTGCGCACCTAACGCGTGTCCGATCGCAATCGCCGAGAGATCGGTCCCGCCGCGGCCGAGCGTGGTGACCCTGCCATCCTGGGTCGCGCCTTGAAATCCCGCAACGACGGGGACGGTATCGCGCTCCAAAAGCTCGCGGATCGCGTGGGGCTCAACCCGCAGGATTGTGGCATCGCCGTGACGTGCGTCAGTGACGATGCCCGCCCGCGCTCCATCGAGCGCAGTCGCCTCGAGACCGCCGGCGCTCAACTCGTCGGCAAAGACCGCAGCCGAAATCAGCTCGCCGGCCGCAAGTAGCAGATCCGCATTCGCGCTCCCGGTGCGGCCCTCGATCAGTCCCAAGAGCGTGTCGGTCGCGTACGGTTCCGGGGGCCGGCCCATTGCCGAAACCACCGCGACCGTTGAAAAGCCGGCCGCGCGCGCATCGCGCACCCGACTATATGCGACTTCGCGCTGTTCGCGCGTCGCGACTGAGGTGCCCCCGAACTTGAGCACGGCGATCATGCAGCGAGATACCCTTTGGCGAGCAGCAGTTCGAGAATCTCGACCGCATTGGTCGCCGCCCCCTTCCGCAGCTGATCGCCCACGCACCACAACGCAAAATCCCGCACCCTGTCATCCTGAGCTGAGTCGAAGGAGGCACGCAGACGAGCCACGTGAACCGTGTCGCTTCCTTCGACCTCGCGCGGTGTCACGATTCCCTCGGGGTGAAAGACGATACCCGGGGCGGTTTCGAGCGCAGCGGCGAGCACGGCCGTGCTAGTAGGGCGCTGCGTCTCGAAAAAGACCGCTTCGCTGTGCGCGGTCTGCACCGGGACCCGCACCGCCGTCACGCTCACCAATAGTTCGGGTAAGTCAAGCAGCTTTCGCGTCTCGTCGCGAACCTTGCGCTCTTCACCGCTCCACCCGAAGGCGTCGAAAGCGCCGACTTGCGGCACGACGTTGCGGGCCAGCGGTCGCGAGAAAATCACGGGTTCCGGCTCCGGCTCGCCGGAAACCACGGCGCGTTCGTCCGCCAGCAGTTCTTCGAGCCCGGCGCGACCGGCGCCGCTGGCCGCCTGATAGGTCGCGACCCGGACCGTATTCAAACCCGCCACGTCGCGAATCGGGCGCAACGCCGAGCAGAGCACGATCGCCGTGCAGTTTGCGACCGGAAAGAGCCGGTGTTCGGCGCGCAGCACGTGCGCGTTGACGTCCGGAACAATCAGCGGCACGTCACGGCGCATGCGAAAGGTTGCGCTGTTGTCGATCACGACCGAACCGCGCTCCAGCAGTGCCGGCGCATATTTTTCGCTGGCGTCCTCGCCACCGGCGAAGAAGACGACGTCGAAACCGCGAAGCGCATCGTCGGAGGCGGCTCGTACGTCGAGCTGGCTGCCACGAAACCGCACCGCGGCAGAGCGCGCGCGCGAAGCGAACGGGCCGAGTGCCGCAATCGGGAGATTGCGCTCCTCCAGCAATCGCAAAATGGTCTCACCAACGACGCCGGTCGCGCCCACCACGGCGACGTTCATGCTTCAAGCACCAAATCGAGCCCTACCGAGAAACCGCTCGCGCCGACGACGGCGTTTACCGCGGCCAGCATTCCAGTAACGAACGAGTCGCGCGTCAGCGAATCGTGCCGGATGGTGAGCAGCTCGCCCGGGCCTCCGAAGAGCACTTCTTGATGAGCGAGAAGGCCTTTCATCCGGACGCTGTGAATCGTCACCGCCTTTCCCGAGACGCGCTCGATGCGGGTTGCCGTCTCGCGTGCGGTCCCCGACGGCTTGTCTTTCTTGGCAGCATGGTGCAGTTCGACGATTTCCGCGTCGGGAAAGAAGCGCGCCGCTTCCTGCGCAAAGCGCATCATCAGCATCGCGCCGAGCGAAAAATTGGGGACGAGGAGCACGCCCACGTTTCGCTCGCTCGCCATCGCCGCCAATGCCGCACGCTGTTCATCGCTCCAGCCGCTTGCACCGATGACCGTCGGCACTCCGCGGCCGACCGCCGCGAGCGAGATGTCGTAGCTGCTCGGCTGCGTCGTTAGATCGAGCAGAACATCGGGCTTACGTTCGAAGACCTTCGCGAGCGAATCGAAGATTTGGTGCTGTGGGTCGGCCGTGCGAGCCAGGCCACAGCAATACAGGCCATTATCTAGCAGCGCTTCGCGAGCGATGGTGCCCATACGCCCCATCGCTCCTGCGACCGCCACCCGCACCTTCTGAGCCACCCTTCGTCCTTCGACAGGATGACGGTGCTATATCTTTTCCAGCGGGGCGTATTTGAGCATCAGCATCTTCTGGCCGACGTTGGGAAAGTCGATCGTGACGAGCCCATCACCGCCTGCGCCGACGATACTTTCGATCGTCCCTTCGCCCCACTTCGGATGGCGCACGCGGTCACCGTCCTTCAGACCGAGATGCACGCCGGCACCCGCCGACTCGTGGATGGCGACTTCACGCCAGCGCCCGCCGGCCGGACGCGGCAGCGGCACGCTGTCGCTTTCGAGAATCTCGAGCGCCGGCAGCTCCTCTAAAAAGCGCGACTTGGGATACGCGTAGGTGTTGCCGAAGAGCGCGCGCCGCGAGGCATAGGTCAAGAAAAGGCGATCGATCGCGCGCGTGATGCCGACATAGGCGAGTCGCCGCTCCTCTTCCAACTCCGCAGGCTCGGTGAGCGTACGGCTGTGAGGAAAGACGCCCTCTTCCAACCCGGTCAGAAAAACGCTGAGAAACTCCAGTCCTTTTGCGCTGTGAAGGGTCATCAAGGTTACGTACGAGGCATCGTCCTGGAGGGCATCGAGATCGCTGACCAAAGCGATATTGGCCAGGAATCCCGGCAGCGACGGCTCCTCGTCAATCGACTCATATTCGCGCGCGACGCCGACGAGCTCTTGAAGGTTCTCCAAACGCGCCCGAGCGTCGTGGGTGTCCTCACTCTGCAGTTCCCGGACGTAACCCGAGCGTTCCATCACCGCAACGAGCAGGTCAGCGACCCCCATGCTCTTGGCCTGGTCGCGCAAATCCACGATGAGCTCGGCAAAGCGCTCCAGTTCCTTGAGCTTCTTGGGCACGGCCGCGCGCAGCAGCTCGCCGTTGAAAATCGCCGCGCCTACCGAAACACGTTCGGCATCGGCCGCCTGCACGAGCGCCGCTAAGGTCTGTTGCCCGATCCCTCGACGCGGCACGTTTACGATGCGCTTGAATGCCAAAGCGTCGGACGAGTTGACGATGTAGCGCAGGTAGGCTATGACATCCTTGATCTCCGTGCGCGCATAGAAGCCTACACCTCCTACGACGCGATAGGGAATGCCCTCGGTCAGCAGCGCTTCCTCGAACACGCGCGACTGCGCGTTGGTGCGGTAGAGCACCACAAAGTCGCGGTATGCCGCGCCGTCGCGTACCAGGCTCTTGACCTTTTCCACGACGTAGCGGGCTTCGTCGCGCTCGGTTGCCGCCGGATAAACCGTGATCGGCTCACCCTCGTCGCGCGAGGTGTAAAGCTTCTTTAACGCCCGCGCGCTATTGTTCGCAACCAGCGTGTTGGCGGCATCGAGAATGCGCGCGGTGCTGCGATAGTTCTCCTCGAGCTTAAAAGTCTTCGCTCCCGGAAAATCCTCTTCGAAGCGCAGGATCATACGGTAGTCGCTGCCGCGCCAAGAGTAGATCGACTGATCGTCGTCGCCGACGACCGTGACGTTGCCGTGGTGGCCCGCCAGCAGCGCGATCAGACGATACTGCGCCGCATTGACGTCCTGATACTCGTCCACGAGAATGTACTCGAACCGCTTCTGGTACTTCTCGCGTGTGGCATTGTCGCGCTCGAGCAGATCGATGGTTCGAACGATCAAGTCGTCGAAATCCAACGAGTTCGATTCCGCAAGCCGGCGCTGGTACTCGGCGTAAACATTGGCGATCCGCTCGCCGGCAAAGGACGTCTGACGTTCGACGTATTGCTCGGGCCAAATCAACGCGTTTTTGGCTTTGTCGATTTCGGCGAGGCAAGCACCGGGGCTGAGCTGCCGTTCATCGTAATCGAGATCGTCGAGGATCTCTTTGACGAGTTGGCGCTGGTCCAGGTCGTCGATCACGGCAAAGCTCGGTCCGATGCCGATACGCGTGCCGTCGCGGCGCAAAATTCGCACGCACATTGCATGAAACGTACCGACCCAAACGTCGCGCGCCGGTGCACCGACCATGGTCTGCAAACGCGACTTCATCTCGCCCGCCGCTTTGTTGGTGAACGTCACGGCGAGAATGTGGTCCGGGGCGACCCGCAACTCTCCAAGCAGGTAAGCGATGCGGTGTGTCAAAACGCGGGTCTTGCCGCTGCCGGCCCCCGCAAAGATCAAAACGGGACCATCAGTCTGCCGAACGGCGGCAGACTGCACGTCGTTCAGTATTTCGGTTTCGAGGAGCATTTATAGCGTTTCGCCACGCGGCTCGTCATTGCCTGTTGTTTGATCGAGCTGCTACGTTTGGCGTAAGCTCAGCGCACGGCGCGAAGGACCCGAGCCTTTCGATCAGCGATCGCGTAGGCCGCCGCAAGCAATGCGAGCGTCGATTCGGCGCCCATGTTGTAGTTTACCGAATCCTCCGCCAAGCCGTCGTAGCATCCACCGCCTTGCGCCATGGTAACATTTCTCGAGTTCTTTCCGTAGTACCATTCCATCGCAAGTTTGGCGGTTGCGGAGTGGCGGGCATCGCCGGTGGCGTCGAAGGCGGCTAACTCGGCATCGACCATCGCGCAGGCCTCGAGCGGCTGTTGCGCGTAGCGCGAACGCCGTCCGCCGCGACTATACCAGCCGTCGTTTCCAATCGGAATGTGAATGCCGTTTTCGATCGTCACGCTTTCATAAAAAGCCAGCGTGGCTAACCCCACCTCGCTATAACGGGGCTCGCCAAGGACCTGCCCGGCGCGAATCATGGCTTCCGGCAGGCGGGCATTATCGTAGGTCATCGCCTCTTCGAACCATCGCCAGTCATCCGCTGCGGTCTTTTTGTAGGACGCCAGCATCTCATCGCCCACGTAGCGCAGCGCCGCCTCATACTGAGCCTCGGGCTGGACTGCCTGCGCGTGCGCTAGCCCGATCGCGGCGTAGGCCCGCGACCGTATGTATTCCAGCGCCTCAAGCGAGGGCAACGCCCGGTCGAGCAGCGCGCGACAGACGCTTCGCCAGGGTTGCGTAGGCGCGTTGGCAAGGCCGTAGCCGAGGGCCCAGATCGCGCGCCCGCAGCTATCGTGCGTGCCGATTTCGTCGAGCCAGCGCCGGTCGTAGTCCATGAAGTTGTGAAAGCGTCCATCCTCGAGCTGAGCGTGCTGCAGAAATGCCAGATACGTCGAAGCTAGGCGTTGACTCAATCGATCCGAGGGATAGAGCCGCAGGTAGGCGAGCACGACAATAAAGGCGCGTGCAACGTCGTCGGTGCAGTATCCAAACTTGCGATTCGGCACCGTTTGGAATGCGTGCTGAAGGATACCAACGTCGTCCGACAGCACCGCCAAGTGGTCCAGGGGCGGTACCGCAGGTTTAGGCAGAAGTCACCAGCTCGAGCGGTCCGTCCGGGCACAGATCGGTGAAGAGCCGACCGTACGCGGCGGCGACGTGCGGCCAGGTCATCTGCCGGCCGAACCGATAGGCTCGGCGTTCGGTTGCGCGGCGCAACGACGGATCGTCGAGCAGCATGCCGAGCTTCATCCCAATCGAAACCGCGTCGCGAAACTCGCACAGGAAGCCGCGATTGTGCGCCAAGAGCTCTTGCGCGTACAGATATGGCGTTGAAACGATCGCTTTGCCGCATCCAACCGCATAAGCCAGCGTGCCGCTGACAATCTGGGCTGGGTTTAGGTATGGCGTTAGATAAATGTCGGTCGCGGCCAGATAGCTGACTACCTCATCGAAATCCAAATATTTGTCGACCAGCTGAACGTTGTACTGCAGGCCAAACGCTCGTACCATCGCGTGCAGCGACTCGCGATACGATTCGCCTTCCTGACGGCGAACGACCGGATGCGTCTCGCCGAGGATCAAATAGAGGGTTTCGGGGTGACGCTTGACGACCTCGCGCATCGCCTCAATCGCATATTCGAGCCCCTTGCCGCGGCTGATCAAGCCAAAGGTGGAAATCACGGTGCGCTGGCCGATCCCGAATGAGGCTTTGGCCGCGTTGGTATCTTGGAACGGCACATCGGGCACGCCGTGATGGATTACCTCGAGCTTTTGCGGATCGATGCCGTAAATTTCTTCCAGCAGTCCCCGACCAGTTTCCGACAGTGCGACGACCTTCGTCGCTTCCTCGCAAAGCTCGCGCGTGACGCGCAGATAAGTCTCGTCCGGTTCGGGCAAGACCGTGTGGAGCGTCAACACCGCGGGCTTCTCGACCGCTCGAAGGAAATCCACGAGCCATTCACCGCGTTCGCCGCCGAAGAGACCGTATTCGTGCTGGATGTTGACTAACTCGACCGGATAGCTGTTGACGAATTCCGCCGCCGCGGTGTAACTCGCGCGGTCCTGTTCGGCGATTCGGGCGACCACCTCAGGCGGGTACCGGCGTACTTCTGCGCCGGGCTCGTCAATTGCGATGACCGGGGTAGAATCCCCGAACGCACGGTCGTAAGCATCGACCATGTCCTTGGTAAACGTCGCAATCCCGCATTCTCGCGGGGGATACGAGCCTAAGAATAAGACGCGCGGCGGTGACATAATCTGCGAGGAACTCCTCTGACTGGGTAAACAACAGCTTACCCTGCCCCAGATGCAGAATAAACCGAGCTCGCCCTCGCTAGCCTGGTGTCTCGCCGGGCGGAGAACCCAAGCGAGCGCCCGGCTCAAGCACCGTCTCGGGCGCGACGCTGACGTCGTGGCCGATGACGCTGCCCCGCGCAACGTGCGCCTTGGGACCTATGGTGGCGCCGCTGGCGATAATTGATTCTTCTATTATAGCTCCCGTACCAACGCTCACGCGTTCCCAAAGGACCGAATCGCGAACGACCGCGCCCGCCCCAATACTCGACCCCTTTCCTAGCACGACATTTGGCCCGACGATCGCGCTCGCGTCGATGACGACGTCGACGGCAGCGTGAACGGGTGGCACAACTCCAGGGTGGCCGTGTAACCTGTCGCCGCTTTCACCGCCAATCCTCACTTCGATTTTCAGCGGCATCGCACCGCTCAATACGTCGCGATGGGCCGCGAGGTATTTCTCGGGCGTACCGAGATCGATCCAGTAATCGTCGGTCGTATAGGCGTAGAGCGCCTTGCCTGTAGCGATCGCCTCGGGGAAAGTCTCGCGTTCGATCGAAACGTTGCGACCGGCCGTGATGAAATCGAGAATCTCGCGCTCGAGCAGGTAGGTTCCGGCATTAATCTCATCCGTTGGTTCGTGGCCTTTTGCCGGCTTCTCGACGAACGCGGTCACGCGGCCGGTCCGGTCGTGCACGACACAGCCGAACGGCGACGGATCGGCCACGCGAATAAGGTGCAGCGTACCGATGCCGCCTTTTTCAACGTGATAACGCCGCATCGCAACCAAATCGAGACTCGTAAAGATGTCGCCGTTCAAAACGAAAAAGGGTCCGGTAATATGTTGCTCGACGTTCTTGATGGCGCCCGCCGTGCCGAGCGGCGTCTTTTCGATCGCATAGGTGATCTTCAGGCCCAGCCGCGTACCGTCGCCAAAGAAGTCGACGATCGCTTGCGGCAGATAACCGGCCGCGAGAATCACCTCACGAATGTCGGCCTCGTAAAGACGCTCCATCGTTAGCGCCAAAAACGGCACGTTCATGATCGGAACCATCGGCTTCGGCGTGCCGTAGGTGAGCGGCCGCAGCCGCGTTCCCTCACCTCCGACAAGAATAACTGCCTGCACGAAAGAGTACTTCGCCTTCCGCGCCATCTTAAGCCTGTCGCACGTCCACCGTCATCTCGACCCTTCGACTCGCTGTGTTCGGTCTGGACTGCCTTCGCGCAGGCGCTAACGTATGTCATCCTGAGCGGAGTCGAAGGATGAAGGAGACTAAAACGCGGCGTTGTTTCGTGTCACCCTGAGCGAAGTCGAAGGGTGACCAGAAACTTCCGTTGCCAAGAATGCGGCCTCAATCACCGGCTTGGTCGCCCGCTGAACGTGCGTCTCAACCAAGCCAAAGGTCGCGGCGCTTGCAAGAACCGGCTACGGTCGTATCGTATAACCCTCCACGTCAATCCCGGGTAGTTCAGCTGGCAGAACGGCAGACTCTGAATCTGCATGTCGGTGGTTCGAGTCCATCCCCGGGAGCCACGGCCCTATCGTCTAGAGGCCTAGGACGCCGCCCTCTCACGGCGGTAACGCGGGTTCGAATCCCGCTGGGGCTATTTCAATCGGCCTTATTTCATCTGGCGTTTTTGCTTATCAAGCTCGAGCAGGTGCAAAATCAGGTGCAAACGCTGTTTCGGACAGTCGTCGACGACACGCTGGCGCGATGGCTTGCCTAAACCGCGGACGCGGAAGGCGATCACCGAGAGATGCAACGCTGTCCTAGCGGACTGTAGAACCTATACGAGGGGGGTGGTTGACCTCGCGGGAGCCGACGTAACCATCAGCATCGTCCCGCATTGAACCGCCCACCGGATCCGCACATAACTTCGCGATCCGGGACACCGTCGTCGCAGAGTTTGCAGCTGCCAGAACGGTTGCCGCCGGACCATTAATCCGCACCACGGTTGGGCGCTCGCGTCTAGGACACTCGTCTCAGGCAAAGTCTGGGTATATTGGCCCACTTTCGAAGGCGGGCCTTCTGGGGCAACTTGAGACCATGCTAAGCTAACGCTGCGCCGCGTAGCGGAGCACTGAGGTAGCAAGGAGCAACAATGAAAAGTCTGACTTCTGGCGGTTTTGCGTTTGGTATTTGCTTAACTGTGGCAATCCTCGCGGGCTGCGGTCCGAGCACGAACTCGATGCCCCTAGAAAGCCGAGGCGATACGTCGGCGCCCTTCTCGTCGCGAACGCCCGCATTCGTGCCACCGCCATCGGAATCGAGTCCGACCTTCAAGGTTCTCTACAGCTTTATGGGTAGTCCTGATGGCGCCTACCCGGTCGGGGGAGTCGCCTTCGACAACAAAGGCGCGCTGTACGGTACGACCGTGGCCGGTGGATCGCCTAACCTCTGCACTCAACCGAATACCATCGGATGCGGCACTGTCTTCAAGTTGATGCCGTCGGGATCTGGTTACACGGAGAGCGTGCTCTATCGCTTCGTAAGTGATCCTAGCAATAGCGACGGCACGTCGCCGATGGGCAGTCTGGTCGTCGACAAAGGAGGCGCGGTCTACGGCGCCACTGCCTACGGGAACGTCATCGGCCATGGAGTCCTTTTTAAGTTGAGTCCAACGCCCTTGGGCTACACAGAGAGCATCCTCCACAACTTTTATGACCCGCCTGACGGCGTAACCCCCATGGCCGGTCTGGTCGCCGGCAAGAACGGCGCGCTTTACGGCACGACCCGGTATGGCGGTGCCGAACACGGCTGCTTGCACATTTGCAGTGGATGCGGCACGGTCTTTATGATATCAAACTCCGCTTACTCCAGCCTGTACAGCTTTTGCGGACATTCTCGACTCGGGAGGTATGGCGCCAACCCACTCGGGGGTCTGGTCGTCGACAAGGACGGCACGCTCTATGGCACGACTTCCAGCGGAGGCGCACACGATTTCGGGAACGTCTTCAGCCTGAGCCATACTTTTAGGGTTCTGCATAGCTTTTGCGCGCAGTTCCCCTGCTTTTCAGGCGCGAAGCCGCAAGCCGTTCTGATCTTAGACAGCAACGGCGCGCTATATGGCACGACATCCGGCGGCGGAAGACGTGACAATGGAACCGTCTTTAAGTTGACGCCGTCGGGCTCGGGCTACAAAGAGAGCATCCTCCACACCTTCAGGAACTCGCCCGACGGTAGTGACCCCGTGGCGGGTCTGGTCGCCGACAAGACCGGTGCGCTGTACGGTACGACCATGTTCGGCGGCGGCGTGACTCGAGGTTGCGGTGGCTGCGGCATCGTCTTTAAGCTGACGCCGACACGCTCAGGCTACAGAGAGAGCATCCTCCACCGCTTTACCGGCGGCGCTGACGGCGGGGAACCGCAGGCCGGTCTGATATTCGGAAAGGATGGTGCGCTTTACGGCACAACCACGTACGGCGGCTCTGGTGGCGGTTTTGGTGACGGCACAGTGTTCAAGCTAACTCCCTGACACACGGTAGCCTCGGTGGCCGTGTCTGTAGCATCGTGCTGTTTCGGTATGGGTTTTA
The DNA here is from genome assembly GCA_049696515.1 of Candidatus Cybelea sp. Lineage (GTDB taxonomy): Bacteria > Vulcanimicrobiota > Vulcanimicrobiia > Vulcanimicrobiales > Vulcanimicrobiaceae > Cybelea. The sequence goes on from JBAVTZ010000241.1 coordinate 13,899, forward strand.
TGGCATCTATCCCGGCATGAACTTGCCTGACGTATAGGGTGGGAACCGGGCTCGCAGTGGCGGCTCGACATCGCCCTCGTTTCAGCCGCCCAACACGAGGGGAAGCACTTTAGCTCAAGGCGTTTCTTCGACGGCTGCCGTGAATGACGCATCGTGCCAGGGCCAGCGAAGCTTCCAATATATCGGCCACCCGCAGCGCTTTAGGGTGCCGAAATGGACGAGGAGCATTTTCATAGACGCCTTCGGCGCCAAGGGTGCACACAATGGTGGAGACGGCGGTGAGGTTAGCGCAACTATCCCGGTCACCCCGAACGCGAAGTTGATAATCACTGTCGGTGAAGTCGGCTCCCGCTTGCATGGTGGGTTCAACGGTGGTGGCGCGGGCGCCCGATTTCGAAGGGTCAAACTTGGTGGTGGTAGCGTTCAGGCGAGGGGTGGCGCATTGAGCGACTGAGCGCGGATGACGTCTGCATCGCACGCGATCGGCAAGCACTTACGCAGCCCGTATTCGGCACGGTATTGAAACGTGCGGACGTCTTGCAGCTGGAGCAGCGAATCGGACTAGCAGCTTGCGCGAAGACGGCTGCGCAGCGATTTACAAGGTAGCAGTGGAGTTATTTTCCCTCACGGCAGGGACAACGCAAAGACAGTTCCGCACCCTGGTCCGTAGCAACCCCGACCGCCCTGTGTTGTGGTGCCGTAGAGATTCCCGTTCGCGAAAATCAACGGCGCAACTGGATTGTCGAAATCCGTGCGTCCGGCGAAGCGGTGGAGCACCCTCTCCGCACCGGCCGTGCTTACGCTATACACGGTTCCGCAGCCGTACCCACTACATCTTAAGCCGTCGCTCCCGCCCTTAGACGTCGTGCCGTACAACGTGCCGGTTACGTTGATCAAACCAGACACAGGGTAGGCGCCATCCGAGCGGCCTTTGAAGTTGTACAGGAGGCCCTCGGCGCCGTTCGGTTTTAGGCTGTAAACGGTTCCGCACCCATCGGCGCATGCCGGCGAATCGCCGCCACCTTGCGTCGTGCCGAAGAGCGTGCCGTTGACTTTCGTCAGGGCATTCGGGTACGCCCCGTCGGAGCCGCCGCGAAAGCGGTACACCACCCGCTCTACGCCCGTTGCGCTGATCGTGTAAACCGTCCCGCAGCCGGTGCCGCCGCATCCCGAACCGCCGCCCTTCGAGGTTGTTCCGTACAGCCTCTTGTTCATTTCGATCAAATTGGTCGCCGGGTTTGCGCCGTCGCCAGCGCGATCAAATTGATGCAACGTCTTCACGACGCCGGTCGTGCTTACGCTGTAAACGGTTCCGCAGCCTGCACCACCACATCTAGTACCGCTACCCTGGAACGTCGTGCCGTAGAGCGTGCCGCTCATGTCGGTCAAGCCAGCCAACGGATACGTCCCCTCACGGCGGCCAAAATGGTGCAACACCGTCTCGATGCCGCTCTTACTTACGCTGTAAACCGTTCCGCAGCCGTAGCCGTCGCATCCCGAGCCACCGCCGTGTCCCGTCGTTCCGTAAAATTGGCCATTCACGTACGCCAAGCCCGCTGACGGCTGTTCACCATCGGAGCCTCCGGCGAACCTATGAAGCACTGACTCCTTGCCATCCGTGCTTATGTCGTAAACGGTTCCGCAACCGAAACGGGGACAGCCGATGCCGCCGCCGATTTGCGTCGTTCCGTAGAGCAGCGCGTTGACCTTGATCAACCCTGCGTAGGGGGACGCGCCATCGGAACCGCCGGCGAAGACGTATAGAACTTTGTAGGGCGATCCTGCTGGGACGACGCTACGGTGTGTGGCGCGAGACGACTGCGGTGACTCCGGCGGCGCAAACGCGGGCCAGCTAAAAGCGCCAGAGCAAGCTGAAAGACTCACCGCGCCAACCGCGGCCACGGCAAGCACGCCTCGGACCGTTGAGTGCATGAACTTTTTCCCTAATGCAAAAAATTCCGTCGTGTAACTGACGACGAGAGGTTCGAGGCGTATGCCTTCCACCCTCTGGTTCCGACGACCATTCCATGAGGCAATGAACCGTATGCCGGCCTACCGCGCGTTCTTCATGCTTGGGATCCCGTCACGGTCTGTGCGAAATGCTTGTTTCTCACCACGGAGTTTTCTTGCGAATGAGAACGCTTGGGGTCCAACAAGTAGTGATAAGGTTACTACTCTCAAATGAGTCTTAACACGGATCACGTGGCCCGGTTGATGTCCAAATGCGGAACTGAGGTGGTCTTTTACGCAGCTGATCGCTCTGAGGGTTGTGCAGTTTGAAACTCGTCGGCGAACTCTCTCTCGGCGAATCCTCGGTAAGGTCCGCGACGAACTCGTCGGCGGCATCTTTCGGCGCACGCCGCTCGTTCAAGTTCTGCGGCGTCGCCGTCTTCGGAGAGGCAAAAGCCGCCTCGCGCGCGCCTGGTGCCGGCGCTGGAGAGGCAGGCGTGGATAGAGTGTGCGAGCGCACGAGCCGAGCGCAAACGCGGCGAGGCCAATGCCGAGCAGCATTTGCGCAACCGCTGTTGGGCGCGAGGATAAAGCGCTAAACACGATCGCAGCTGGTTCAATTGCGAGATCATACCGAACCTCGATGCCTTCTCGGTCAAGGAGACCGCGGCTGCGACCGGCTTATCGCTCGCGCCTGCTCCCATCCGGCCGGTACGCAGGTCCCGCATCCAAGGCATTGATAGGCCTTTCGCAAACTCGCGAATCTGCGACGCTCGCTTTGCTAGGTTAAGGTGCGGCCTCGGCGAACGCCCGCCGATCCGTTACGCTTTAAGGAGGTGCCGCAGATTGAAAACCCTGATCCTTCGTCGATACGTGCTATGCATCAGCGTTGTCGCTGCATCGCTCGCAGCGTGCGCCGGATCGCAGCCGCCGATCGGCGCGCCGGACACGATGCCGCAAGACCAACCGGTTGTGACGAGTCGCGCCATCTCGCGTCACATTGGAACTGAGCTGTCATCCTATCGCCTGTTGTACAGCTTCGGCCGCGGCTCCGATGGGCAACAGCCTTACGCGAGCTTAATCGACGTGAATAGCACGCTTTACGGCACCACGTATGATGGCGGCGCATACAACGGCGGCACCGTCTTCCGCGTCAGTACAACCGGCACGGAACACGTTTTGCACAGCTTCGGCCACGGGCACGATGGGCAGCAGCCCGAAGCGAGCTTAATCGATGTGAATGGCACGCTATACGGCACCACGTATGAGGGCGGTTCATACAACGCGGGGACATTTTTCAGCATCAGTATGAACGGCACGGAGCACGTGCTGCACAACTTCAGTAACCTCGATGGCGTAGAGCCCGTGGCGAGCTTGATCGACGTGAATGGCACCCTCTACGGCACCTCAATTGGCGGCGGCAGATACACCTACGGAACGGTCTTCAGCATCGGTAATACGGGCACGGTGCACGTATTACACAGTTTCGGCGACGGCCACGGCGGTGATTTTCCCTACGCGAGCTTAATCGACGTGGATGGCACGCTGTATAGCACCACATACGAGGGCGGGGCATATCACGGCCACGGAACGGTCTTCAGCATCAACACAACTGGAAGAGAGCACACGTTACACAGCTTTGGCGATGGCCACGATGGAGCTTACCCCGCGGCGAGCTTGATCGACGTAAAGGGTGCGCTCTACGGGACTACAACTAGCGGAGGCGCACGCTCCATAGGAAGGGGAGGAACGGTCTTCAGCATCAACACAACCGGAACGGAGCACGTGTTACACAGCTTTGGCAATGGCCACGATGGTGCCGAACCCGTGGCGAGCTTAATCGACGTGAAGGGTACGCTCTATGGCACAACTTTTTACGGTGGCGCGTACGGCGGCTCGTTCGAGGGCGGAACGGTGTTCAGCATCAGCACAACCGGCACGGAGCACGTGCTGCACAGCTTCGGCGGCAAATCCGATGGATCGTCTCCCGAAGCGGGCTTACTCGACGTGAACGGCACACTGTACGGCACGACGACTAAGGGCGGCACATACGGCGACGGAACGATCTTCACATTGAAACCATAGTGCCAAGCTTGTTCAACGTCAGGTTTACATTGTGCGGCGGGGAAGCGCGCCCCGACGGAGGCTTGCCACCCTCGGTTGGCGCGGTTGCCAAACGGTTGTCGTCAATGCCAACCGTCCTCGGCCATCTACGACCAGACACCCGGGCGAGAACCCATATTTTACGCGGCCTTTTGGCTAACCTTGACTGCCCTCGACCACGCATGGGCGGATTCGAATCCCGTTGGGGCTACCAAGACTCCCTCATAGCATAGCGGTTTTTCCTCTGGCCAATGATCGATGCGCTTCGCTAAGCTCTTTTCTCCACCAATGCTCCCAGCTGTTTGCGTCCTGAGTGTAAGTGGGTCCCAGGCGACGGAATAAAACAATAGCTCGCGCCGGAAGGCTTTGTCGGCGGTTCGGACTTGCCAGGCACATTAGCTTCCACGGACCAAAGTCTTGAGCCGATGCGACAGGCGGATCTCTCAATTAGCCGCGAAGCACCCGCCCCCGGCTCAAAGCCTCGCTTCAGAACGGCACGCCGAAATTGGGACTCAGCGGACGGGGCGTTCCATCTGGAGGGCGTCGAAAGGCTTGGCCCTTCACAACTTCGTCGAAAGGACCGCACTTCTATGAACCGCTTCATCATCGGCATTGCTCTCGCGATCGCTCTCGCCGGTCCCGCGTCTGCCGGAACCTTCTATCACTATGTCCCGTCGAGCAGCCAGAACCCCAAGACCGCGGCGGGCATCATATCAGCAGACGGAGAGGTTGAGCGTGGCGCGGGGTTTTTCGTCCAACACCGTTTCATGGGAGAATACGCTATAGCGTTTGGCCCCGCGTTTTTCCCGACAGGTTGTGCATCAATCGTCGTGGAGTCCTGGGCTACCGTAGCCCATAAGGCAGTGTTGAGCGAGGCTTACGTGTCCGGTTGCGCCGAAAACAAACCCGTCCTTCACGTGCGTCTTCGCCGATCGGATGACGGCATTCCGATGGACAAGGACTTTCAATTCGTAGCGGTTGGCGTGTAACTTATGCATTGGAGAGCCTCCGTCACACCAGTGACGATGTCCGTGGAAATAGTCTCACCATGACGGATGAAGACTTCCGCATGTAAATAGGTCGGGGTGAGTCCCGCGATCTACGCCCAGAATGCCTTCGGTCGTCTTGCGCAGGACTGCATTGCGCTTGTGAGCGTTCGGGATGCATCGACGCCGTGCAACGGAGTGGTCCGAAAAGGGCAGAATCGGACCCTAACGGCCTGGCCTTCGGGTATCGGGAACCCTGATGGCATCGGATGTTTCAGTGGTGGGCAGGTTCGGCCAGGACCGCCCTACGACATTTCGAATCCCGCTGGGGCTACCAAGATCGTCCCTATATTACAAGAGTTTGCGCGAACGCGCGCTGCGTCCGAGTCGATCGGCACAGGTAAGCTAGCTCATAGATTAACACAATCGAGACAACGCCTTGGGCCGAGTTGGAAAACGGTCTTCCGCCATCTTGGCCGCCTAACTCCTTGGCTGTCGACAGTCCGTGTAGCGGATGTTGCCTTTGCAAATAGCACGAGCGGTGAATTCATCATCCTTGCGTCGCCCTGCAGTATTTGCTGGGAGGCAGTGTCGCAATGAGCGTTGCCGCCACGAAGAGCATCGTGCGCGCGGGCACTATCTTCGTCTTCCCACCCTGGACCGCGCTATTTCCACGTCGGCGAACGGACGCGCATGCTGACGCTGCGGTTGTCCAAGAAAGCATTGGCGGGGCATTTCGCCGTCGAGCCCGCGCTCTTGCCGCTCCCGAAATGCCGTCGGTGAGTTGGAGGAGCGCACGCATGCACTTCGGACCACTTTTAGCGACGGGGCAAGGGCTGAAGTCATTCTTGCAGCAGCTCCGATCTGGAAGAATGACCCGACGAGGTATCGAAGTATCATCGCAGGCATGATTTTTAGGAAACTCGTCCACTAGCCATTGGAGCGCTCCGTGAATCACACATTAGTTGTTGGCGCGGGCCCGGTCGGGTTGACCGTAGCCATCGAGCTTACACGTTTTGGCGTAAACGTACGCATTATCGATAAAGCGGCGCAACGCTCCGATAAGTCAAAGGCTCTAGCGATGTGGCCCCGCACGCTGGAGCTATGGGATCGAGCCGGCGTCACTGGAGCACTGGTTGACGCCGGATTAAAAGGGCATGGCGCGCTGCTATTCGACGGAGGCAAGCAATTCGGCGAAATCTCACTCGCCGAACTCGCGAGCGAATACCGGTACGTTCTTCTCATCACACAAGACCAGACGGAGCGGGTCCTCGAGGAGCATTTGGCGTCTCTCGGGGTCATCGTCGATCGCAGTGTCGAGTTGCTTTCGTTCAACGACAACGGCAGCGGCGTCTCCGCGACACTTCGGCACGGCGACGGCGCGTCGGAAATGATCGACGTCGACTGGCTCGTTGCCTGCGATGGTGCGCATTCCACAGTTCGTCAGGCGCTCGGCAAGTCGTTCAAAGGAACGACCGTGCCCACCGACTTCATGTTAGCCGACATCCTTCTCGGTGGTAGTACGGACATTTCACGGGACCATATCAGCGTGTTTGTGCACGAAGATGGCTTCTTACAGCTATACCCAATCGGCGGCAGTCGATACCGCGTCATCGCCGATCTTGGAGATGCACCTAGTTCCAGGCGCTCGGATCCAACGCTTGACGACGTGCAGAAGGTTATAGATCAACGCGGGCCAGGCGGCGTTAGTGCGCACGACCCGATCTGGTTGACGACGTTTCGCATCAACGAACGCCAGGTCGAGGACTACCGTAGCGGACGCGTTTTCTTGGCCGGAGATGCTGCGCACATCCATAGCCCTGCCGGCGGCCAAGGTATGAATACCGGTATGCAAGACGCTTGCAATCTGGCTTGGAAATTAGCGCTCGTTGCGCGTGGCGCTTCCTCCGATAACTTGCTCACCACATACAGCGCCGAACGGCAACCCGTCGCACGAGCAATGATAGCGGAGACTAGTAGGCTTACCAAGGTCTTGACCACAACGAGTTCTGCGCTTCAAACAATTCGAAATAATTTGGCCAGCTTACTGTTGGGAATTCCGGGGGTGCAACACGCACTGGCTGACAAGCTATCAGAACTTACAATCGGCTATCCGGATAGTTCGCTGAGCCGCTCGGCGAGCGTATCGAAACCGACGCCTCGCGCGGGTTCTCGAGCGCCTTTGACAGCTGCCGGAACCGCAAGCGACGCCGCGGACGACCCTCGGTTTATCTTGCATGCTGCGGCCGGCGACGACTCTCGCCAATTCTCAGCGGTTCACGAAGCACTCGTCCAGCCGACTGTCCGTTCACCGTTTAAGACAGACTTTATGTGGCTCGTGCGCCCCGATGGCTACGTAGCGATTGTCGCCGATGCCGGAGACTGGGCCGCCATGCGCGCATATCTCGATATGATCAGTAGCGCGTAAACTCGACGCTTCTCCAGCAATGGTCATCATCCCGGTCGCGATAGCCCAAGGAGGAACGAGCTTCGGGTCTGATTTTCTAACAGAGCGGTCTCGAATGGCCGGTACCGGGCCGGATCAACGGGGATCCAGGCGGCGAAAAAGCCCCTGTATAATAACGAATCGGTAGCGGGCGGGACTGCCCGGAACCCCCGAGTAGTGGTTCGAATCCCGGTGGGGCTAAACTCTTCGGCCTTTTGCCAAAGGGTTTTCACGATACTAGAGGCTCCGTGCATCAAAAGTGCATCAAACGCAGAGCCTCTTTTTCCTTAGATCTTAGGCGGCCCAGGGGACCAAAGGCATCGGCCGCCTCGGCATCCCGACTTTGGTAGACGTGCAGTATTGCTCGAGGGTTACGCCGATCGACACATGGCCGAGCCGCGGACTTACGACCTCGATAGGAACGCCCGCGCCAATAGACTCGCATGTTTGTCGCGTAGGGTCTGCCGCTTAAACTAGGGTTCCCAACGACGACCTCTTGGACTGCGCCCGCAGGACGTATGCGTATAACAGCCACGGCTCTAGTACGAGATTGATGGTGAAGTGGGCTAGGACGCACGGGAAAACGATGCGTCCAGCAATCACGAACACGACCGCAAGCCCGAGCCCTAGTAGTGTTGCGGAGCGAACAGCACCGTAGACTGCGGACAGGCCCCCCCGTATTCCCCAGAACGAGTGTACGATACCGAAGGCAATGCCTGAGGCAAGTATCTGCACCGCTACATTCTGATGGCGGGTCGCGACCAGATTCATCAGGCTACCGCGAAAGAAAACCTCTTCGACAATCGAGCTTGGTATCGCAATGACCAGGGCGAGCAGCTTGTACGGGGAGAGTCTTCCTAGCAGTGCAGCGACCGTTGGAAGTCCACGGATGCTGTAAAAAATATAACCTGCGGTAACGATTGCCGCTGCAATCCACGCGACGAAGCTTACGTTGGCAGCATGTCTAAAGGCAACCGAAAGCCACGCATCCGGGTAAGCTAGAACGAACCCACCTTCGATAGCAGCCAGCACACAGAGGACCACCGCGGCTCTTATCGCGGCCGGTTTGTTGAGTTGTGGCATTCTTGCACGCAGTTCTGTTCCCCGAAACGCTCCCCTGTGGGAGCGTCTACGAGGAGGGCTAGAAGCGAGGACGCACTTGTGGGCGGTCGGCATGCCTTTTTTCCGCCTTGGCCTCCGTACATCAAGAATGCATCAGTGGCTATGGAATCCCCAACTTTATTGAATGCCAAAAAGCTCGTTTGATTCGCGGGATTAAATCACCACATTGCATTTTCCCCGGCGCCGCAACGATTGCCGCCTTTAGAAAAGAACGATCCGCATATAAAAGCGTTAAGGGTTCAGTACAGTTTCTGATCGAAACCATTGATCAGGAACTTCGCGCCGGGCGTCCGGTGCAAACTCCAGGGGCAGCGTCGAGCACCTCGCCTCTGGTTCTTCGCACTAAACAGAAGGTCGTACATTGCGGATCGAGGAACGATAAGCTTCTGAAATGAGTTGACGGCATAGAGCCTTACAGGCCTGAGGAGAAGCGCCATGCCTCTGCAAACTGGAACCTGGAAGATTAATGCCGGTGGAACCATCGGTCAGCTCGTGATCACGGGCGTCGACGGGCAAGGAAATGTCACAGGCACGCTGACCTCAGGCTTTGCGGGAATCAAGTCAGCTTCCATCGCTGGCATATGGGACGAGGCCGCGCAACAGCTCACGTTGGTCGTTAATACCTTGTTGAGCGGAGCCCAGACTTATACGGGATTTCTATTCAAAGATTCGCTTAGGATGCCAGGAATCACAGGTAGCGTCGTCTTCACGCTAGTCGGAAGTTTTCAGGTCTTCTCCCCTCCCGCAACCGCGGATCAGTTCGAGTTCGGTTGGTATGCCCAGATCGGGGTTTCTTGATCCTTCCCGAACAAGATCTTTGAATAGGAGAACGTATGCCTCTGCAAACCGGAACCTGGAAGACCAATGCCGGTGGAACCGTGGGTCAGCTCGTGATCACGGGCGTCGACGCGCAAGGAAATGTCAGTGGAACTTTGACAGGGCTTCCAGGGGTTGGTCTCACGGTTGGTCTTGGAGGGTACTGGGACGAAGACTCGCAGAGAGTCACATTTCTAGTCGATACATCTCAAGATCAGGGCTTCCCTATGGAAAGTTTTGTTTTCACCGGGTATTTGTTCCAGGACTCCATTCCTCTCGCAGATATCACGGGCAGTACGATCTTCACTCTCGCCGGACGTTTTTCTGGGTTTTTCGTCGCGATCGTATATGGAATCACGGCGCTCAAATCTCAAAGCGGGTGGTATGCTCAAATCGGAGTGGAGTGAAGTGCGAACGCTGTCGGTCGACGACCTGCAGGACTTGACCGGCTTGTATTTACTTGAACGAACGAGGGTGGCGTGATCACGATCAGTGCTCTCGGGGCAACCCCGACGTAGACTACAGGCGCGGGGCAGCCAAATGAGCATAGCCGGATATCAAGCGTGTGATCGACGCCGCTTAGCTGCGCGTTCGCCGGAATGTTCGCACTGCTATACTGCGCCGTAAGCGCGGCTTCACCAAGCACGAATACGCACGCAATCCCGTTACCGATCTTATTGATCAGTTCCAGCGGGCCGCCGCATGGGTCGAAATCCTTGGGAACCGAGGGAGGAACGGCCAGCCCCGGCACATGCGAATCCCTCCGTTCCATGACCCTCCCGTGAAGCGGGTCGGGTGTTCCCGCGCATAGGGATTGCCCATTCCACGGGAAACCGCCTGTCTCAAAGTTCAGGATAGTGAGGCAGATTGGCAGTGCGAAACAATCGGCCGCATTTACGACAATCGCACGACATCCGGTTCGGAGCACGGTGAGAATCCGATGCTTCATGTCGGCAACGCGACCTCGGCTTTACACTTGATAAACCCATCGAAGTCTTGGGGTGAGTGCGAAGTTGCACCAGGACGACAACGGCGATGCTTATTTACGTATCATCCTTCAGTCGTCAGCCGGTTGGGACCACGATCTTGTTGCCATTTACCCACGTTTCGGAGATCTTGATATCTCCGAGCTTGGCCGGGTCGGTTGCAAGGGGATTGCTCTCGAGAAGTACTAGATCGGCGTACTTGCCGGGACTGAGCGATCCCGCCTTGGCGCCGAGCCCGCATTGTGCGGCGGCGACGGTCGTCATTCCCTTGAGCGCCGCTTCGAGCGGCACGCGCTCATTGTCGCCGATCACGGAGCCGTCGGCCGCGCAGATTCGGGTTACCGCGGTTCCGATCTCGCGCAGCGGAGCGATCGGTGAACACGGCGAGTCGCTGTGGATAGAGAACGGAACTCCCAAGGCAAGGAAATCGTTGGCAGGATTGAAGCGCTCGGCGCGCAGCGGTCCGAAGATCTGGTCGCGGTAGGCGGCGCCGTAATAGTAAACGTTGTTCATGAGGTGGCTCGGCTGCACCCCGAGTCGTTTCATGCGGGCGATCTGATCGGGATTCGCAAGCGTGCAATGCTCGATCCGGTTAATGCCCTCGGGCGGGGGCGCCGAGCCATACGCCGCCTCGATGGCGTCGAGCGCTCGTTGCAGCGAAGCGTCACCGTTGCAGTGGATCGATACTGGCCAACTACTCTGCTTCACTTTGAGCACGAGCGCGTTGAGCTCGCTTGCAGTGTAGTTCGGAAGGCCGGTCGACGTACTATTGAGATATGGCTCCAACTGAAACGCTGTCTCTTGCTGCGGTGATCCGTCAGAAACGATTTTCACGGCGTAAAATGACAGCAGCGTGCCGGGAATCTCCAGTGCTTTGGCACCTGGCTTCCCGTACGGCGCGACGAACAGGTTTGCCGCGTCCAGGAATTCGACCGCAGGGCTGACGCTATAACGCACCGGCGAGTCGGTCATCGCCGCCTTGTAGCCATCCAGTACATTGGGTGTCGGCGCATACGCGCCGGCTTCGTGCACCATCGTAATTCCCAGGGCCGCGCTTTGATAGAGAAACTTTTCTACCGAGCTGGAGACAAGCTCCATCGTGAGCTTCGGCATTCCAACCATGAACTTCACCAACGCCGGCGGCTCGAAGATCATACCGTTGAGATTACCGACGGCATCCTTGCCGAAGTGTCCGCCGCCAGGCAGCTCCCCCGTCGATGCCGTAATACCGGCGAGCTTGAACGCAGGCGAGTTCCCGGTTGCCGAATGCATGCTGACGTAATAGACGAAGATCGGGTGTTCCGTCGAGACGCCGTCGAGTTCAGCCATCGAAAGATAGCCGCCCTGCAAGACGTTGTCGTAGTATCCGGCATAGATCCACTGACCGCTGGCAAGTCCCGCGACCTTCGCTTTGAGCGCCGCGAGGACGTCGGCTTTGGTCTTGTACGCGTCGTAGCCGACGTTCATCATCTGCGTGAGCATGATGCCGCCCGGAATCGGGTGCTGATGCGGATCGATCAGGCCCGGCATGAGCGTTCGGCCGTCGAGGTTGACCTTGCGGGAACCCGCGCCGGCAGCGCGCGTTACATGGTCCACGCTTCCGGCGGCAAGGATCGTGTTGCCGGAGATCGCCATCGCTTCGGACTTACCGAAGCGGTCGTCCATCGTTACGATGGGGCCGCCGTAGAATACGGTAGCCGACTGGGTGGCCGCCGACACTTCTCGGCTCGGAATTCCCATGGCTGCGATTCCCGCGGCCGAGGCCGCGAGGAAGCCACCGCGCGTTATTTGCGAGCGATACAAAGCCTCTATTCCAAAGACGTCTCCGATGCAGCTCCGGCACATCTGCGCGCACCTCCATCCCGCTCGCTTGTTTGCACGTCGTCGCTCTAGATCATGCTTAGATCGCGAAGTGGCGAGAAATCGAAGTCCCAATATCCTTAGTGGCGTCCTACCCCGACCGAGAGCGGACGCCCTTATCGCGCGACCGGCGACCAACATCACGCGAGCAGTCTTACGTTGCGAATGACGCGACCAGCGTGGCCGCTTGCGCTGCGGCGTGCTCGATCTCTACATCGTTTCCGTTGGCAAAGCCTAAGAGGGCATCCGCGGGTAGTCCCTCCACTTAACGGGCGGCACTCGGCCGGGCCGAGGTCGCGCGCACGCGCGACCCGTAGCCTAACCCGGCTGCCCTTGGGCCGGAGCTTCCCTCCCGCATCGAAAGGCGATAGTCTGGGGTCCTGGCGCAGAAGGTGGTCGGCGGTCGAGCGATGAGTGCATCCCCGGATGCGCGCGGAGCGTGTGAAGAAAGCCGTCGCTCGCGACTTCGTTGCTGACCTTTAGGCCGCGTACGTCGCGAAGCTTGTATGCATCAGGGTGATCGCCTGGGGCAGCTGCCGGCAGTGAGGTGGAGCGTGGAGATCCTAGGACCGATGTTGGAAAGCACGAGATGCATGGGTTCTGCTGCAGCATGTTCGCTCCGCAGCAAAAAGCTTCGCCAATTTAGCAGCGCTCTTAGCAGTTTGTAGGATGCCTTTCTAAGGGCCATCTGCCGGAATACATGTTCCAAAGGCCGGCATCCCAGCATTTTCGACTTGCGCGATGACGAGAAGGAAGTGATTTCTTGCTCTGCCGAAGGACGGAACCGACCAATCGAAAGCCGTCAGCTGCGCCGTACGAAAAGGACCTTCGCGATGAAAGAAGTCGAGTCCAAGGCTACTGTTGTTACGCGTCGTGACGTTCTGGTTGGGGCGTCCACTCTGGCCGCCACCGCCCTCGGATTACCTAATGTCGCAGAGGCATCGCCATCCGCGCAACCAGCCGAACATCAGGTCGTGCGAAAGGGGCCGCCCGGAAAGCCTCCCTATAACATCGTCTTCATTATCGTCGATCAGCAGACCCATCAACTTCTTGGCGGACCCGAATATACGCTACCGGGTACCAGCAGAATCGCGCGCAACGGCGTTGCCTTTGTCAACCATTACATCGCTTCGGCACAGTGCTCGCCGTCGCGCGCGACCTTCCTGACCGGCCGCCCTCCGCAATATCACCACGTCATCGATCAGATGCAATTCGACTTCGTCCCAACGCTCAATCCGAGCATCCCCAACATGGGTTCGGTCCTAAAAGGGCTCGGATACCAGACCGCCTACTTTGGCAAGTTCGAGATGGACAAGAGCATTCTGAGCCCCGAACGAAACATAAACTATAGCACGGTTGCTCAACCCTATGGTTTCGACGTTTTCAGCGCCGGCGGCGATATCGGTAGCGCTCCCCTCAGCGGTTTCGAGAACGATTCATTCATCGCGGGCGAAAGCGTCCGCTGGCTGCGCAACGCGGCGTTGCAATCGCGTAAGCACCGTCAGCCATTTTTCATGGTTGCGGCCTTCGTCAACCCGCACGACATCATGTATGGCGACGCCAACGTTCCTGGCGAGCCGGAGGTTCAGAAACCCGTGGCGGCGTCGGCGACGCCCCCGCCGCCACCAAATTCCATCTACGAAAAGCGATGGCCGCTGACGTTGGCGCCCAGCCTTGCGGAGTCATTGAGCGCACACGGAATGCCCGAAGCGCTCTTGGAATACAAGAAGGGCTGGGACGGATGGTCCGGCACGATCCCGACCAATCGTACCGACATGTGGACGATCTTCTACAACTATTATTTGAACGCGATTCAGGACAACGAACGCAACGTCAAGCAACTCGTCGACGTGTTCGATGAAATGGATTTGTGGCGCGACACGGTCGTGATCTTTACGGCCGATCACGGCGAGATGGGCGGCTCACACGGCGGGCTCAAAGGGAAAGGGCCGTTCATCTATGAGCAAAACGCTCACGTGCCGATGTTTATCGCGCATCCCCTTGGCGCGACCGGCGCGACGTGCAGGGCACTTACGAGCCACCTGGATTTGCTGCCGACATTCGTCGGACTCACCGGGATGCCGGAAGAGAAGCGGACAGCGGCCGTCAAAGGGCTGGCCGGACGCGACTTCTCAAAACTACTGGCGAATCCGGGCGCAGCCAAGGTTGACGAGGTGCGCCCGGGCGTGCTCTACAATTACATGGGCCTCGGTACGGTCGATGCCCAGTATCTCCAGGCCGTGATGGACTCGCAAATGCTGAATACCACGCCGCAGCCCTCCATATCACAGGCGAAATTGACAAAGCGCGGACTCGTTTCGTTCGCATTTGACGGCCGGTACAAATTCGGCCGCTACTACGCACCGACTGCCTTTAACACTCCAATCACGCTTGAGGAAATCGTCAGGGACAACGACGTGCAGCTCTTCGATCTGCACAATGATCCGCATGAAGTGCACAATTTGGCGCTAGAGCCGAGGAAAAACCGGGAGACGATTCTGCGGATGAACCGGCTGCTCAACGACCTCATCGCGGCGGAAGTGGGCGTCAACGACGGTGCATTTCTTAAGCCGCTTCTCGCAGGAGGCTCGTTGGCTCCGGGATGAGCGAATCCCGCCCAGGTTCGGGATTCCCACTGAACGGCTTGCAGGCTTTCCCCTTCTCGCGAAGCCGATCGGGCTCATATCTGCGGATAAACCGGTGCGTACTATTGACAATGTCCGCGCCCCACGAAGCGGAAGTTCGCGCGGAACCGGTCCCCCGCGAAACGTGGGTCTCGCTCTTCACATCGCAAGGCATGAAGCATCCAATGCCGCGCGTGCAGATGCTGGACGGCTTCAACGAGCGTTGGATTGATTTCGAGTACGGAGAGTCGACCTCGACGAAGGGTACGATCGACGTCGAAACAGTTCTTCGTACGTCGACCGAGCAGTCGCCCGCGGAGTAGAGGAAACGCTCGTGGCTCGCATCTTCATTACCGGTTCGTCCGATGGCCTCGGTCTGATGGCCGCGCAACTCCTCGCCGGGGAGGGCCATCAGGTGACGCTGCATGCCCGAAACGATGCGCGCGCTGCGGATGCGCGTCGCTCGCTGCCGGCAGCCGAGGCGGTCGTCGTCGGTGACCTGTCGAGCATCGCCGAGATGCGGCGGGTCGCTGGAAGCATCAACACGTCGGGCAAGTACGACGCAGTGATCCACAACGCCGGGGTTGGATATCGGGAACCGCACCGCATCGAGACGGTCGACGGCCTCGAGCACGTTTTCGCAATCAACGTTCTCGCACCGTATCTGCTGACGTCCCTGATCGCACCCCCGGGTCGGCTGGTTTACCTGAGCTCCGGAATGCATACCGGCGGCGATGCGTCCCTCGACGACCCGCAGTGGAACACCCGCCGTTGGAATGGGGCACAAGCCTATGCGGACAGCAAACTGTTCGATGTCGTACTGGCCTTCGCCGTAGCTCGCCGCTGGCCAAGAGTGCTCTCGAACGCACTCGAGCCGGGCTGGGTATCGACGAAGATGGGCGGTCCGAGCGCGCCCGACGACCTGTCTCAGGCTCCGGTTACCCAGGCGTGGTTGGCGGTGAGCGACGATCCGGCGGCGAGAGTTACGGGTCAGTACTTCTACCACCAGAAGCTGCACCACGTCGATCCCGCTGCACGGCGGACGGATCTGCAAGACAAACTGTTGTCCTACTGCGCACGTCTTACGAGCACACCTCTCCCAAACGAACGTTGAATTGCACAGTCCCACCATACAGGACAGACCTGGGCCTTACACTATTCATCTGGCAACCTAGTAAACGCATCGCGTAGTTCTTGTGCGCGTCTGTCGGTGTCTAGAGCATCAAACAGCCAAGGTCGTGTTTCGCTTCGTTTCGACAATCTCGAAGAAGTGGTCGAAGTTCACGATGCGAAGAAGTCGCTGCAGGTTCTTGTTGACTCCGAGTAGCGTTACGGAATATTCACCGAGGCGCGAACGCAGATTCGCAAGCGCATGAAGACCGGTCGAGTCGAAATAGGTGACGTCGCTCATGTCGATCACAGCGGGACCGTCTGCTCGAAGCGAGCCAAATAGTGCCGCGAGGGCTTCCTTATCGGAGAGATCATATTCGCCCTGGAGCCTTATATGACGCGTGATATCCATTGGTGGCCATCCTTCTCTCGCGGAAATGCGGATTGGCCGGGGCACGTATCGCGGTCAAGGCGTATTCAGTTGAGGCTCTAATTCTACCACCGAGCGCCTCCCTGAAGGAATGGCGTTTCTAAGCATATATCGCACCACAGAATCGAAAGTGAGCTGGCCTCCCGGTCTATGAGAGCGCCCACGCTACCCTTATCCTCGCCATGCCAGAAGATTGGCACAGGCGGGCTCGCTGAGGTGCTTGATGGCGGCCTTCACGGCAGACAGGTCGCGAGTGCGGGCGGCAAAAGAGTGAGCCTTTCGGTTCGATATGGATCGACGTTGCGGGAAATGATCCAGTCGTAATGCATCAGTTCTATGGCTTCGGCTATGAACTGAGGCGAGAATCGCATTCCCCCGATGAGACCGTGCTCACGATGACGCCCGACGTGACGCGTCATCGTTCGGCCAGCCCGCGATCGAGAGCGCCAGGTCGAGCTGATCAAAGCACTTGCCGACGCACCCTGAGAGTAAGAAGCGTTCCCTCCGACGATGATGCGCTCGAGTTCATTTGTGACTGCAATCTCGGTGTCGACCTGCGGATGAAACAACCTGAAGCGGTACCGCTTTGCAACCGCCCGTGGGATGAAGAGGAGGAGCAGCGCCGGAAACGCATCAAACGTAGGTAAAAAGGGGACCGGCTCTCACCGATCCTCGGTTTGGTCGGCCCTCGACTAAATCTATCGGCGGCGGTGCAGGCTGTTGTAAATGTCCATTAGGCGATTTACTTCCAAGTTAGCGTCCATGTAGGCAAGCCGCGCCGATTCGAACTCATCCGAATCAACGTCGTGCACTTCAAACCAAGCGTCCCACTTATGTTCTTGCGTTTGGCGCGCACCTTGGATAGCGTCGAGCACTTCTTGCTTTGACCCAAACGCGTTCTTACTCACTGTCGTATTCATTGAGATGCCGTTCCGGCGCAAGGCCGAGACTCCTGGGCTGCTTATCAACCCATTAACAAGTTAAACCAAACGGCCAACATGACTTAAAAACCAAGGGGCCGGTTCTTCACCGATCCCCCTTATAGCTGAGTAGTTGTTATTGTTACCGAGGCGAGGTGCGCGGCCCGAGGGGGTGGTAGTGTTGTGCTGCGGTCAAAGATCGCTAACAACGCCAAGTGTACTCCTGGCGTTCTTGGCGGCCCTAGGTTTCTGGAGCCGTCGCGCCAAATATCTTAAGTGCTTGTCCTTTCAGCTACTGGAGGCATCGCAGATGAGAAACTCCGCTCTCTATGGCTTCAGCATCAGCGCCGCAGCTGCACTGCTCGCGGGGTGCGGCGGTACGCAGAGCGGGATTCCCAAAGCACCCATAATCGCGCCGGATCGTACGGACGCGCGTAAGGCTGGGACTACACCTTACTTTAAATCTCTATATGCCTTCGAAACTCCGGCGTTTCCGGCAGGGGGTTTAATCAATGTGAACGGCACGCTGTACGGTACCACCTCGGCGGGCGGGGGGAAGCGGCACAGAATTGGCAGCGGGGCAGTCTAGAGCATCACAACGGGTGGCATGGAACACGTGCTGTACTACTTTTCCCACAGCCGCAGTCCACGCCACAATGGCGGTGGCCCAATGGCGGCCTTAATCGACGTGAATGGCAAGCTCTACGGCACCACGGAGTACGGTGGCAAGTACGGGGAGGGAACGGTGTTCCGCATCAGCACAGCCGGCGCGGAAAAGGTAATTCACAGTTTTGGGAGCGGCCCAGATGGTGCATATCCCGTCAGCCGACTACTAAATGTGAACGGGACGCTCTATGGAACGACCGAATACAACGGCGGGTCAACCGGCTGTGGAACGGTGTTCAGTCTGACGCCGTCCGGCTCGGAACACTTGCTGTACAGTTTTAACGGTGAGCCCGATGGCTGTGAGCCTTCAGCGGGCTTGATCGACGTGAATGGCACCCTCTACAGCACCACGCGTTTCGGCGGCATGTATGGTGGAGGAACGGTATTCAGCATCAGCACGTCCGGATCAGAGCAGGTGCTGCACAGCTTCGGCAGCGGCTCCGACGGCATGGAACTTGATTCGGGCTTGCTCGACGTGAATGGTACGCTCTACGGCAGCACGCGTTACGGCGGCCTCTATGAAGGAACACTCTATAGCATTAGCACGTCCGGATCAGAGCAGGTGCTGCACAATTTTGGGGGCGGCTCTGACGGCCAAAGTCCCGAAGGGGACCTAGTCGAGATGAATGGCACCCTTTACGGCACCACAACTGTCGGCGGCACCAATGGCCAGGGAACGATTTTCAGCACTAGCACGACTGGATCGGAGACGGTGTTGCACAACTTCAACGGCGACGACGGGAAATTTCCTCTCGGGGATCTGATCGCTCTGGGTGGCACTCTCTATGGTGTAACGTTCTTTGGTGGCTTCGGGGATGGGACGGTCTTTACATTGACGCCGTAAACGCACTCCGTCACGCGCTGCGCGTACCCCCAGCGCGCCAAGCTCGAGAGGCCTCGTGCGAGGATTGAACGGCCTCCTAAGGCCAAGGTTGTGAGTTTGATTCTGGACGAGCGCACCAACCTGCATTACTGAGAGTACAGCGGTGCTTTCGCGCTCGGGTCACCGATATCAAGTCACGCTCGACGCATCTGCGACGCTACGATACGGCAAACTTGCGCGACGCGGAGGCAATCATGCGCTCAAAGTTCACCATGCTTTCAACCTTGGCGTTTGCAGCCTTGATAGGGGCTGGCGTAGCAGACCCTCCACCGGCTTCCGGTCCGTCAGCGAAGCTCGGAATCTGGCTGGGCCGCTGGAACTTCAGCGGCCATATCTACGAAACAAAATACAGCAACGCCCATCCCGATACAGGCGTTGCCGATTGCACTTGGACCGCGAATAAAGGCTACGTGATTTGCGATTACTTCTCGGACAACCCGCCACACGACGATCTAGCTGTAATTAGCTACAGTCCGTCGGCTAAGGCGTACAGACTCGTGCAAATCCATAAGGACAGGCCATCCTCTTCCGAAACACTGACGCAGCGCGGGAATACCTGGTTCACCTCGCGCGACGTTCCCGACAAAGGGAAGACGCTCGTACTCCGGACCATGTTTGTCTTTTTCACACCCGACAAGCAAACGACGACGGTTCAGGTCTCAGCGGACAAGGGCCAAACGTGGATTACGACCATTCGGGTTACCGCTGTGAAGGCGGCTTGAGCCACCCTGGCGCTCGCGGCCAACGAGGGGATTGAACTTGCTTTGCTGCGGCATGAGGCAGGGCGCGCCGCTAGACGCGCCCTGCCGCAGCTATTTTGCCAGCGATTCCTTGAATCTGACTCGCGGAACGTTTCCGCCCCTCGGTGTGCAGGTCTTGAGATTCAGGTTGTTGGTCTCGCCCGTCGTGCCGTCATGGGCCTTGCAGGTGGGTACGGCGTTCGTTCCGTCCGTCAAATCGATCTGATCAGTTAGTGCGGTTCCGGCATTGAAGACCGCTTCCGATCCACCGCCGTCACCGATGATATTGAACTCGGAGCCGGTCCAGCCGGCGGAAAGGAACATGACGCTGTCTTCCCCCGTCGTGCTGTAGGCGTTCGCACCGTCCATATACACGAGCGTGTCGAGGCCACCGCTAACGGCATTTCCCGAGAGATTCATGTGAGGGAGGTCCGTGACCACCTCCTGCGGCACGAAGACACCCGCGCTGTTTTTCCAACAGTCGGGGGTGTCTGTGTTCCAGCCGGCCGGGCAATGGACGGTGCCGCCTTCATAGCGGATCAGCCAGTACTGCATGAACGCAGCGTGCTCACTGCTCGAATACACGTACTGCAGCCAGCCAAGGCACGAGCTCGGATTGTTCGCACCCGCGCAAGCCTGGTCGCCCGACATGAAGTTCGAGTTCAGCTGGAGGGAATACACATTCGGCTGGCCATCATCGGTCTCGGACTTGAGACGCCTGACCACCGGAAACGAGCCGACGGCGTTCGAGGTGAGCGTTGCGGTTACGGCAGCATAATCATTGCCGTTACCAACGGTCTGCGAGCTACCGCCGCTGCTGCTTCGCGGTAGGTAGGGGCGATTGGGCGCGACTACGCACGCGACGCTTTTCCATGTGGTCAACGGGTAAACTGCGGTATAGCATCCTGTGCTGGGCGTAGGTGCGTGCGCGATTGCCGCTCGCCAGGCTTGTAGTTGCGCGCTGTTTGGAATTGGGCTTCGGTAGTGCGCCGCACTGCCGGCGACTTGGGGCACATTAGGCGCCCCGGAATTCGAGCATCCCGCTGCAAGCACGGCTGCAACGCCGGCGAGCACGAGTCTGTAAGATACCTTCATGTGACGATTCCTCCAACGGACGGGGGAGCGCTCCCCTTCGGATCTCAAGTAGCAGCAACGGGCGCTCGATTCCTGTCGCGCCGCCCAAATCCGCGCTGCTAGACGCCTTTGGGCGGACGCTTCGTGACGCAAGCACGTTCCAGCAGATCCTTGAAGGCCACCCCGAAGTTCCCCGGTTGCATCCCGCTAGGGCTAGGAAAATACCCCTTATTTTAGATTGAATTACTCAGATAGAGTTGCGGTCAAGAGTAAATTCGCGTCAGGTCTATTTAGCTTGCCCAACCTCGATCAGATATCCATCCGGGTCACGAATGTAACATCGAAGTTCTCCACCAAGGTCTTTCGGCTCGGTAATAAACTGTGCTCCGCGGGCACGCCAGCGTTCGTAGCAGCTGCGAATATCAGCCACGCGAATGTTCAGAAAGCAACTTACTTCGTCCACGCTCTTCGGCGGAGCGAGCGTGACCGTCGGCTTGTCTTCGGTCGGACCGCCGCCGACACCAACGACGAAGGTTCGAACGATCGCTACGATCCAGATACCCCCAGTGAAACCTTCCGCGTGCTTAACCACCTCTTGTGCGGTTCAATACGATAACCATCGGAACGGAGGTACGCGTGGCTCCTCCCTTTGACACGTATAAGGATTCGTTTCCTCACGCAAAGCTCGCACGCTCGGCTAGCGGCGAACTCGAGATCGTTTTACACACCAAAGGCGATACGCTCGTCTTTAACGGACACACGCACACCGAGTTCGTCGAACTCTTCCACCAATCGGTCAGGATGCCGACACTCGCGTCGTTATCCTCACCGGCGCCGGTCGAGCCTTCATCGACAATATCGACTCGGAAGGCTTCGACTTTTTCACGCCTCGTGGCTTTGACAAGATCTATCGCGAAGGAAAGAAAATTCTCTCGAACATGCTCGACGTCCCGGCACCACTGATTGCTGCACTCAACGGACCTGCGACCGTCCATACGGAATACGCGCTGCTCGCCGACGTCGTCCTCGCAACACCCGACTCCATTTTCCAAGATAAGCCGCATCTAAATTTCGGCATCTTGCCAGGGGACGGCGTGCATTCGCTGTGGCAGGAGGTCGTTGGGCCGATTCGCGGCCGGACGTCTGTGCTCACCCAGCAGATCATCGGCGCAGGCGAGGCCAAGACGCTTGATGCGGTTACCGAAATCGTTCCACGCGACAAGCTCATGGCCCGCATCGTCGATGAAAGCGTAGGGTACGGCCGCGCTCGAGAGCATCTCCGCCGCCGACGTCGCTCGAATGAACGCCCGACCGATTAAAGGATGGCCGAAGCACTAGCTTGCGACCTCGATAGGGGGCCTGCCTAAGGCACATAGGCTCACGTGCGTCTTGCGAAGTCCGTGCAGCGAAATGCTCAGTCCGGCCTGCGGACGGCACCGAGAGCCTGCTACTCCTGCATTTGACACTGACGGTGCCTCCATGACATAGTGAGGGAAACCCCGCGCGATCTTTCGGATGAATGCGATCGAGCCGCGCACACCCTTGAAAGATCGTTAGTCATTTCCCCCTTCGAAAAACTCGGCTTGCGGCCGCCCTTACAGGCTGCCCTGCTCGACCTCGGTTTCTCCGAGCCCACTCCAATCCAAACCCTCGCGATTCCGCCGGCCCTCGAAGGCCGCGACGTCCTCGGTAGCGCTGAGACCGGCAGCGGCAAGACGGCTGCCTTTGGCCTACCGATACTGCAACGTCTCATGGATAGGCCACGCGGCAAGACGCGCGCGCTAGTGCTCGCTCCAACCCGCGAGCTCGCCGATCAAATCGCCAAGCATCTCACGTCGCTCGCTAAACATACGAACGTCACGGTTGCCGCGATCTATGGCGGCGTCGGCTTTCGACCGCAACTCAAGGCGCTCAAGCGCGGCGCAGACATCCTGGTCGCGACGCCCGGGCGGCTCCTCGACCACGTAACGCAACGAACTGCGCGGCTCGACGATATCGAGATGCTTGTGCTCGACGAGGCCGACCGCATGCTCGACATGGGATTTCTCCCTGACGTTCGACGGATTATCAGCCGGGTGCCGACGAAGCGTCAAACGTTCTTTTTCTCAGCAACGCTGACGGCGCAAATTTCCGGCCTCGTGCGCGAGATTCTCCGGGATCCGGCACGGATAGAGCTGGCCGCTAAGATCGCTCCGGTTCAGACGCTCAGCCAAACACTCTACGCCGTTCCCCAAGAGAAGAAAACCGATCTCCTTGTGGAGCTGCTCAAAGACAACAGCATCTACTCGGCAATCGCTTTCACGCGAACCAAGGCTCGCGCCAACCGGCTGGCCGCGGCGCTCGAAAAGCATCGCGTTCCCGTCAATCTGATTCACGGCGATCGCTCGCAATCGCAGCGGACGCACGCGCTCGAGAATTTTAAGCAGGGTCAATATCGCGTGCTCGTCGCCACCGACATTGCGGCTCGTGGCATCGACATTTCGGCTCTCGGGCACGTCATTAACTACGACGTCCCCCTAGTTGCCGCGGACTACTTTCACCGAGTCGGGCGAACCGCGCGCGCCAAAGCTTCGGGCGATGCGATCACCTTCGTTTCGTCCGACGAAGAGCCGCTGATCAAACAAATCGAGCACACACTCGGGAAACGCCTCGAACGCGGCATAAATCCGCTCTTTCCCGAAGCCAGCACGGAACCACCCAAGCCGCGCGTCGTCTACCGCTCCCGCCCGCGCCGCCGCTGACCTCGCTCGCGTATCTCGGCCGGGTTGTTGCGTGTAATGACCAGCGAAATGCCGCTTTGAAGGATGACGAGCAGCTTGGCAGGCGATGTGAGCGGCATCGCCTCGGTCGGGGCTGGAACGCGGTCGAAGTCGTAAAGGCTAAAAACAGATAGTCGACGATTTTCGGTCGCCATCCGGGAGGAACGCGCTCCGGGTCGTCCATCGCTGGAAAGTCGAAGTCGGGATATCGTACCTTACCGCTTAGCCGAGCGTCGGGCCCGTCGGAATCGATCAGCCAATAAATCAGCGTGAAAATCAGAACGTTGCCGGACCAGACTCCGATCGAGGTGTAGAACAAATGCACCGGTTCGAAGGTGCTCGGGTTTTCGACCAGCTGGTAGGTTACAATAAGAAGGTTGCAAATGTTAAAAGCGAGGGCTGCCCCAACGAAAGAGAACTCGCCGCCAGAAGCGTCGGCGCAATCATTGCTGCTATGCCAAGTAGGCGAACCCGTTCGGTACGATGTTGATCGCCTGAAGGCGTGAAGCGGAGCGTTCGGTCAGCGGCACGGCAATCGCCTACGTTCGCTTTGCCCGTCCATGAGGCAGTCTTGTCTTAGGAACTCCCTTTGACCCCCCCAAGATCTTGTCGGCAGACAAGGCTAGAACATTCCGCTTGTTTTACGCTATTATATAGCGTTGCGACAGAAATCTTTACGCGATAGTGCTATGCGTCATTCCGCGTCGCTGGAAGGCACTTGAAGCGATGACCGTCGAACGACTTCAACTCTCCTTGCCTCC
Organism: Candidatus Cybelea sp.; assembly: GCA_049696515.1. Taxonomy (GTDB): domain Bacteria; phylum Vulcanimicrobiota; class Vulcanimicrobiia; order Vulcanimicrobiales; family Vulcanimicrobiaceae; genus Cybelea. Next base: position 38,135 of record JBAVTZ010000241.1, read on the forward strand.
GAAGGGCGCGCCACAAACGCCTCGCTCGGGGGCCCATTAGTTTCGGAGAAGATGATGAACCAGGTCGTAGCCAAGGACACGCATCGGCGGTCGCCGCAAGACTCCATGGCGGCCGGGAGGGCCTTGCGCGATCACGTTCCCCGCGCGGCACATGCGGGGCTGAAGCGCGCCAAGAGGGACCCGCTTGGAATCCTCCGGGCAGCCGACGCGAATCGCTTGCCCGAGTTGGTACCGATTCGCTATGGGCGGATGCTCGCGTCTCCG
>JBAVTZ010000242.1:0-20384 GCA_049696515.1 Candidatus Cybelea sp.
CGCTAGCACCGCCAACATTGCGGTCGCCGCAGCCTGCGGACGATCGATCGCTCCGCGGAAACGGGCGCCGCGCACGCGCCGCGCGCACTCGGCGCGAAGCCGCGTAAGCAGCGCGAACTCCGTAGCAACTCCCTCGACGAAGCCGAAGCCACGCGCAACCGCCAAAAGCCAGGTGCGTGGTCCAAGCTGCAAGCTGAGACACGACACCTGGTCGCCGCGGATAGCGAGGATCATGCCGGCCGCACCCGCGTCACGACGACGCGCGTCGTTCCAACATCGATCTCGTCGCCCTCGCGGATTTCAATCGCATCGGTGACGCGCCGCCCGTTGAGAAAGGTACCGTTGCTGCTCTTGAGGTCTTCGACGTAGACCACGCCATGGTGGCTTTCAAACCGCACGTGGCGCCGGCTGACCTCCGGGTCGCGCAATACGACATCGGTTGCTTTGCCTCGTCCGAGCTCGAAGGGCGGCCGTCCCTCGAAGGAGCGGTTCGCGCCCCGCTCGAGGACGTTGAGGCCGACGTCCATTGGGGTCAGGCCGCCAATCTCGGCGGTTGCGCGCACGCCTGGGCGTGACGCTAGTAATGCTACCAGCGCGAGCGCTGCGGTTATCTCGAGCGATCCTATCCGCATCTGGCGATCGAAACCCTCAACCACGCCCAGCATCGCGGTCACCGCAACTCGACCCTCATTCGCGTATTCCCAAAGAGCAGTTCGTCTCCATCGCGTAGCGAGTGCGTCTCGATCCGTCGCCCGTTGAGGAACGTCCCATTCGTCGAACCCAGATCCCGTACAACCGGCTTTCCACTCTCGACCTCCACGACCGCATGCGTGCGCGAAACACTCGGATCGACGAGAAGGATCTCGCTCTCCTCGCTGCGACCGATGCGAACCTTCCCTGCTAAAGAGTATACCCCGTTCGGCGGAACACCTTCGACCATCCGCAGGCAAAAACGCGTAACGGGATTCACCGGATCCCCGAGTTCGACCGCGATCGCGCCCGGCGGGATAGTGGCACGCGCCACCATGACCACCTTTACGTCGCCCTCCTCGAATGTCACGCCGACCTTGGCGCCGAGATCCCGCAAGAGCTCGGCCCAGGCTCGCTCGAGGTACTCTCGATGCATGGCCAGCCGTTCGAAATCAGACGGGCTGACGTAGACCGAGTACCGGCTCGGCGCGCCAAGGTGCCCTTCCTCCCCGCGGGTCCGCGCTTCCATCGTCGAAACGAGTTTGCGCGCAATCTGGGCCGGCTCCAAATCGCTTGGAAACGTCTTGGCAAAGGCCCGCTCGATAAAGGCCGCACAGAACTGTTCGATCCTGGCTAAAAAGCTCACGCTCGCCGCTCGACCCGGGCGATGTAGAACCCGTCGCGCCCGTTGACTCCCGGAGGGACGAGCACGTCGCCGGCCTCGGTTAACAGCGTTCCGTAGGCGGCCGGTATCAAGCCGCGCTCGAAGTTTTCTCGCGCCAAGAACCAGTCTATCACTCCCGTCGTCTCGCGTGGATCCGTCGAACAAACCGCGTAGACGAGTGCGCCGCCCGGGTAAACGTGACGAGCCATCCGTTCGAGCAGGCCTCGCTGCGTCAGCGCAAGGCGTTCGCCGTCCGAGCTCCGCTTCTTCCAGCGTGCTTCGGGATGTCGACCAATCACGCCGACGCCAGAACACGGCGCGTCGACCAGAACCCGATCGAATTGTTGATCGGGCGGCAGCAGGTCTGCGGTAGCGTCGCCGGTCACGATGCCGGCTACTACGCTCGCCTCTTCCAATCGGCCGCCCAGCGTCGCCACCTTGCGCGCATCGCGCTCGATGCATAGCAGCGTGCCCCTTCCCGCAAGCCGTGCACCGATTTGTAAGGCTTTGTTCCCGCGCCCGCTGCAAACGTCGAGGATCGTTTCGCCTGGCTGCGGACTCAATACATCTACGGGCATCGCCGAGCTTTCCGATTGCGTCCACCAGACGCCGTTCCCGCTTCCCGGTGCAACCAAGCCGCGCTGCACGAGCAACGCCTCCGGCACGACCGCTGAGGGTTGCGTTTCCACGCCGGCCGAGCTAAGCTGCGCAACAATTTCGTGCGGAGCGCTCTTGAGTTCATTTACCACAATCGCGGGGCGCGCCGGCTCGTTTACCGCTTCGCAAATCCTTGCGGCCCCCTCGCCGAAGACCTCACGCCATTGGCGCACCAGCCAACTTGGAAGCGAATAGCGCGTCCCAAGATACTCCTCTTCGCTCGCGAAAAGCTCGCGCCGCGGCTCCATCGGACGCTCGCGCAGAAAAGTACGCAGCACCGCGTTGACGAGGTTGCCCAATCCGCGGTGCCCCCACCGTTTGGCGAGATTGACGAATTCAAAGACCGTTGCATGCTCGTCGGCGCGCGTGTACACCAGCTCGTAGATCGCTAATCGCAGGAGCTCGCGAATTGAGGGTGGGAGCGCCGGGTGACGGTTACCGACGAAGGGGTCGAGGTACCAGTCGAGCGCGCGGCGCATCTTGATCGCTCCGTACGCAAGCTCCGCCGCGAAGGCACGGTCGCGGTCGCTCAACTGCGCGCGGCGTGCGCGATAGTCGAACGCGGCTTGCGCGCCGCGCTCGATGGCCGAAGGCGGCTGGGGGAAAACGTCGCAAACGACAGCGAGCGCGAGCTCACGCGCGGTCATTGCCGGTCTCGAGCCCCTCGGCTCCGTTTGTAGGCCTCGCCGCTCATCTTTCCGCGGCTGGGAGCAATGAGTTCGTCGATTGCGAGAGTGCCGTCCGGCGCCACGTGCGCCCGCAGGATTTTGACTACTTCACCCCCTAGCGCGGCACGCGCGGCGGGTTGGGGAGAGAGTGCGCGCACGCGGTCGACGATCCGCTCCGGCGGCCAGCTCAAATCCAGCGTGAGATCTCCCTTGAGAATCGGCGTGGTCAAGCTTGCCTCGCCGGCTTGGGGTCTGCCCTCGAGCTGACCACGCGCGGCCAGATCGATTGCCTGCGCGAGCAACTCCGCGCCGATTACGGCAAGACGGTCGTGCAGCTCGCCATAGGTTTCAGCCGGCCCGATCGGTACGCGCTGCGCAAGCACGATTTCGCCGGTGTCGAGCCCGGTATCCATCAATATGATGCTGACCCCAGTCTCCTTTTCGCCCTGCATGATCGCGGTTTGAATCGGCGTGGCTCCGCGATACTTCGGCAAGAGCGAGGGATGCACGTTCAAGGCTCCGAGCCGGGGCAAATCGAGCAACTCCCGCGGGAGAATGCGGCCGTACGAAGCGAGCACGAAAAGGTCAAAGGGTTCGGCCGCGATTTCGGCCGCAAAGCTGCGTAGCCGGAGAGGTTCGTAGACCGGCACCCCGAGTGCGATCGCGGCACTTTTGACGGGGCTGGGCCGAAGCCGCTGGCCTCGACCGGCTGGACGATCCGGTTGAGTCACCACGCCGGCAAGTTGGGTGCGTGACGCAACTACATGCAGACTCGGCACCGCGAATGCGCTGGTGCCGAGAAAGAGGCTTCTCACGCCTCCGCCGTTTCTTTCTCCTCATCGCTTACGGCGGGCCGCAAATTCTTCGCACGGTCGATATAGAGCTTACCGTTCAAGTGGTCGATCTCGTGCTGAAGGCATTGGGCCAGCAGACCTTCGCCCTCGATACGAATCTTCTGACCATTCCGGTCGAGTCCGGTGACGACCGCGCGTTTGTAACGGACGATCTCGCCGACCATGCCCGGAACTGAGAGGCACCCTTCTCGGAGTTCGATTTCCTCTTCGAGCTCTTCAACCTTCGGATTGATGACCGCCGCCGGCTCGTGCTCGTCGTCGTGTACGTCCATCACGAAGAGGCGCTTCGAGATGTTGATTTGCGGGGCCGCGAGACCCACGCCGGGCGCAGCATACATCGTCTCGAACATATCGTCGATCAATTGCTGAAAGAGCGGCGTCCGAATCTCTTTCGGATCGACCTTCTTGGCTACTTTACGCAGCGTTGGGTGGCCTTCGGCAAGAATCTCGCGCACGTATGGCATCGCGGGGCGGCTATTCTTCCTCTTGGGCGCCGCCTACTCTCAGCGGGCCACCCTTCTCGGGGCTACGCTACGGTTTCGTGCGGAACGAACTCACCAGGAAGTGCGCATTGCAGCCGGTTCCCCCGTCGTTCCAAAGCAGGCTGACCGCCTGGGCCGGACCGATGATAAAGCTCGGTGGAAGCGACGTCGCATAGTAAATCGGGCTTGCATAGCTGGGGATAGCATGCGGTTCCGGGATCTGCGATTTACTGATACCGAAGAAGTTCGAGGTGAAAGTGGACGACCCGTTCGCTGACACCAGGAAGAAGTTGAACTGGTTGTTCGGCGGCAACTGGCCCTTAGTAGAGACGTAAATGTTGCCTAACGCGGCCGGAGCACCCACTGAATTGGGCTTCGGATAGAGCACCTCGAGTTGGTTCGAACTCGGTGGGCCTCCGCAATTCGTGCCGGTTCCCGGCGGCGCGGCGACGTTTCCGTTGTTGCAGCCCGCCGTGAGCACAGCTGCAGAGATGAGCGCGAGGAGCGCGCCAATCGACTTTTTCATGATGCAGAAACTCCTCAAGTGACGGGCCTGTGACCTTCCAGAACTAATGGGAATCTGCTTAGAGAATGTACGCCGAAAGGTCGGCGTTCCCCACCACGTCGGCCAATCGACTGCGGACATAGGCGCCGTCGATCACTACGGCGCCGGTTGCCTCCGGCGCTTCAAAGCTGACATCTTCCAGCACGCGTTCGAGCACCGTATGCAGCCGCCGCGCGCCGATATTCTCGGTCTGCTCGTTCACCCGCATCGCGAAGGTAGCAAGCTGATCGATCGCATCCTCGCGAAAGTCGAGCGTCACGCCGTCGGTAGCAAGCAATGCCTTGTATTGTTCGACGAGCGCATTCTTGGGCTGCGTCAGAATCCTCTTGAAGTCCTCAGCCGTCAGCGAGTCGAGCTCGACGCGGATCGGCAAGCGTCCCTGCAGCTCCGGAATCAAATCGGATGGCTTGCTTATATGGAACGCGCCCGCCGCAATGAAAAGGATGTGGTCGGTCTTGATCGGACCATATTTGGTGTTGACCGTCGAGCCTTCGACGATCGGAAGGATGTCGCGCTGCACGCCTTCGCGTGAAACATCGGGGCCACCACGCTGTTGCGATCCCGCGACCTTATCGATCTCGTCGATAAAGATGATTCCATCCTCACCCGCGCGGCGGAGCGCTTCGCGCTTGACGGCATCCATGTCGATGAGTTTAGCGGCCTCTTCCTGTTCGAAAATTTTCAGCGCGTCGGCGACCGTCACGCGTTTACGCGTGCGGCGCTTCGGCAGAATACCACCGAGCATTTCGCCGATGTCGCCGCTTTGATCGACCCCGCCGCCGATCACCCCAATCGGCAGACTCGGCGCTTCCTCGACCTCGATCTCGATCAACCGGACGTCGTAGAAGCCCCGCTCGATCTCGCCTCGCGTTTGCTCGCGAACGCGTTGCGCTTCGGCGGAGACCGCGGCTGAAGGACCCGGTTGCGGCTGTTGCTGAGCAACGCCGCCGCCGAAAATCGAGCCTAATGCAGCGGCAAAAGGGGTGCCCTGGGACTGTGTCGACGGCGCCCGCGTTTCGGGGTGGAGGACATCGATAATTCGTTCGACCGCATGGCGCGCTGCCAGGTCGCGCACTTCTTCGCGCCGTTCGCCCGTTACGGTACGGATCGAGGCTTCTACGAGGTCACGCACCATCGACTCGACGTCACGCCCGACGTAGCCGACTTCCGTGTATTTTGTCGCTTCAACCTTAACGAAGGGCGCGCCGACCAACGCCGCCAACCGGCGTGCGATTTCGGTTTTGCCGACACCGGTGGGCCCCATCATGAGGATGTTCTTGGGCGTGATCTCCTCGCGCAAATCCTCGCGCGCCCGGGCGCGGCGATACCGGTTGCGCAACGCAATGGCGACGGCCCGTTTTGCTTTGCTCTGGCCGACGATGTATTTCTCGAGCTCTGCGACAATCTGGCGCGGGGTCAGGGTGGCGGGATCGAGATTCGTCGTAAGTGCGGCGGTCACGGCAGGCTCTCCACGATAATATCGGTGTTGGTATAGATGCAGATCTCGGCCGCAATCTCAAGACCCTTGCGGGCGATCTCTTCTGCAGAAAGCTCCGTGTTACGCAGCAGCGCGGCGGCGGCGGCCTGCGCGTACGGTCCGCCGCTTCCGATCGCGGCGATCCCTTCGTCGGGCTCGATGATGTCTCCAGTACCGGAGAGAACGAAAAGATGCTCGGGGTTGCCGACGATCATCAGCGCCTCCAAACGGCGCAGCACTCGGTCTTGACGCCAATCCTTGGCAAGCTCGACCGCAGCGCGAGCCAAATCCTTGAACTCCCCAAACTTACTCTCGAACTTGTCCAGCAGCGTCATGCCGTCGGCGGCCGAACCGGCGAAGCCGGCCAGGACCTTGCCGCCGGCGATCTTGCGGACCTTGCGGGCGCCATGTTTGACGATCGTCTTGTCCAACGTCACCTGCCCGTCGCCGGCAATGGCAAGCTTTCCGTCGCGACGCACCGCCAAAATAGTGGTAGAACGAATCTTCACGTTACCGTCAGTACCCCGACGGCGCGAAGAGGGTTTCAGCGGCCAAGGCGTCGATCGCCGTGAGCGCGCGCTGGGCCATCGCTCGCCGCCGCTCCCGCTTACCCACAGCTTTGTCACCCTGAGCGGAGTCGAAGGGCGACAAGGGGGGGAAAGACCCCCAGGTAACGTTCGCGGGTTGAAAATCATCGGTCTGGCGGTTTTGCAGATGCGCGACGACGGCACCGAATGCGGTGTCGCGCGGGAAGTCGATCGGCTCCAGGCCCAGCATCGCGCGTGCCGCGTGGACGCCGGCCATGACTCCGCAGGCGGCCGCCTCCACGTAACCTTCGGCGCCGGTGATTTGGCCGGCAAAATAGAGCGCTCGAGTTCCGCGCAGCTTGAGGCGTGCATCAAGCAGACGCGGCGAGTCAATGAACGTGTTACGGTGCATTACGCCCAGGCGCAGCCATTCCGCGTGCTGCAGGCCGGGCAGCTTTTCGAAGGCTTCTCGCTGCGCGGGCCACGCGAGGCGGGTTTGGAAGCCGACGATGTTGTAAGCGGTGCCCTCGACGTTCTCTTTGCGCAATTGCACGACGGCATGCGGTGTTTTCCCCGTCCGTGGGTCGCGCAAGCCAACCGGCTTGAGCGGCCCGAAGCGCAGGACCTCATCGCCCCGATCGGCCATCGCTTCGATCGGCAAACACCCTTCGAAGTAGCGCGCCTCTTCAAAATCCTTGGCTGGATGGCGCTCGAGGGCTCGCAGATCTTTGACGAGCTCCCCGTATTGGACCGGATCGAGCGGGATGTTGAGATAATCGGCCCCATCGCCTTTGTCGTAACGCGATTTTCTATACATTTGCGATTCGTCGATCGAATCGGCCGCGACGATTGGCGAAGCCGCATCGTAATAATGGAGCCGGCGTGAGCCGGCTTCGTCGAAGGATGTCAATATAGCGTCGAGGCGCGTCAGAAAGGCTTCGCTCGGCAGCGGGCCACAAGCTACGATGACTGGCCGGTCGAGCGGGATAACGTCTATCTCTTCGCGGTGCAAACAAATCCGCCGCTGGCCGGCGATGCGCGCTTCCACGGAAGCGGCGAATCGGTCACGATCCACGGCCAAGGCGCCGCCGGCCGGCACCGCCGTCTCGCGAGCCGAGGTAACGATCAGCGAATTAAGGCGAGCAAGTTCTTCCTTGAGTAAGCCGACGGCATTTTCGAGCGCGGCACCCCGCAACGAGTTACTGCAGACCAGTTCGGCGAGCACGCCGGTCTTATGCGCGGGACCGCTGTGGTGGGGGCGCATCTCATAGAGGTCGACCTCGACGCCGCAGTGCGCGGCCTGCCACGCCGCTTCGCAGCCGGCAAGACCACCGCCGATAACCGTCAACCGCTCCACGTCTGCTTCTCTCCCGAGGCGAAACCTCGCGTCAGACTTCGACGGGTTCGCGTTCCGTCGTGCTTGCCTCGGCCGCCTGCCCGGCCGCAAGGGAACTCACGTCATGAGAGCGATCGGCGGCACACTCGAGGCGCGGATTCCCGCCACGGCGGCTCTTGGAGACGACGTGCGAACCGCAGACCGGACAGCGTTCGGGAATAACCGCGTCCCAAGAAATGAAGTCGCATTCCGGATATTTGGCGCAGCCGTAAAACGTGCGCCCCTTCCGCGAGCGGCGCTGGACGATCGCGCCGCCGCACTTAGGGCAGGCGGCACCGGTTTCGACAACGATGGGTTTCGTGGTCTTACATTCGGGATACCCACTGCAGGAGATGAATCGTCCGAAACGTCCCGTTTTGATCACCATCGGGCGTCCGCAGTTCGGACAGATCTCATCGGTCGGCTCGTCACGCAGGTCGAGCCGCGGCAGCTTCTTCTCGGCCGCCTCCAGCTCGCTCTCGAAAGGACCATAAAAGCGACGCAAGAGCCCGACCCAATCCTCCTGACCCTCCGCGACTTTGTCGAGGTCGCCTTCCATCCGCGCGGTGAAATGGAGATTGACGATCTTCGGAAAGTGGTCGACGAGTAGATCGTTAACCGCCGTACCGATCTCGGTCGGCATGAAGCGCCGGGCTTGTTGTGTGACGTAACCGCGGGCTTGAATGGTCTCAACGATCGTCGAGTAGGTCGACGGCCGCCCGATCCCGTTGTCTTCAAGGGCCTTCACCAGGGCCGCCTCGGTAAAGCGTGGCGGCGGCTCGGTGAAATGCTGCTTCGATTCAAGCTTGCGACAATCCAGATCTTCCTTTTCCGCCAGATCCGGCAGACGAACGCGTCCCTTGGCCGCGCCTTCGTCATCTTTGCCTTCGTCGTAGACGCGCGTGAAGCCGGGAAAGCGCATGATCGTGCCGGTCGCACGGAAGCCGTAGTCGTTGGCTGTCACTTCAACAACCGTCTGATCGAGGAGCGCCTGCGACATCTGCGATGCAACGAACCGCTCCCAGATCAACGTGTACAGCCGAAGCTCCTCGCGCTTGAGCACTCCCGCCAGCGCTTGCGGAGAGCGCAAGATCGAGGTCGGCCGAATCGCTTCGTGAGCGTCTTGGGCGCCTTCGCGGACCCGGTGCCGGGTGCCACCGTGAAACTGCTCGCCGTAGGTGGAAACGATGAACTCACGCGCAGCGTCCCGCGCTTGATCGCTGATTCGGGTTGAATCGGTGCGCATATAAGTGATCAAACCGACGGTTCCCTCGCGCCCTCCGAGGTCAACGCCCTCGTAGAGCGCTTGCGAAACTTGCATGGCGCGACGGACCCGCATCCGCAGCTTTCGGGAAGCCTCTTGTTGCAGCGTCGAAGTCGTGAAGGGTGCCGGCGGGTTGCGGCGCAGCTCGCGCTTTTTGATCGACGAAACCCGATACTCCGCTCCGTCGAGCGCCTGCAAGATCGCATCAGCTTCCGCTTGCTTTCCGATCTCCAGCTTCTCGCCGCGGTGCGAAACCAAATCGGCTGTAAACGCCGTTTCCGCATCCTCCCGCGCCTCGAGCAGGGCCGCGATGGTCCAATACTCCCTGGGCACGAAAGCGGCGATCTCGCGCTCGCGGTCGACGATCAGTTTGACCGCCACCGACTGCACGCGCCCAGCGGAAAGGCCACCGCGGACCTTCGACCAAAGCAGCGGCGAGATTTTATAGCCGACCAGGCGATCGAGAATTCGCCGCGCCTGCTGTGCGTTGACGCGATCCATGTCGATGTGATGCGGGTGACGCAACGCCGCCAGCGCCGCGTCTTTGGTGATTTCGTGCAGCTCGATACGCTTGGGATCGGGCAACTTGAGGAGTTCGGCCAGGTGCCAGGCGATTGCCTCACCCTCGCGATCCGGGTCGGTTGCGAGATAGACTTCGGATGCGCTTTTCACCGCACCGCGCAGCTCCTTGATCACCTCGCCTTTGCCCTTAATCGTCAAATATTTCGGCGCAAAATCGTGCTCGACGTCCACACCGAGCGTGCTCTTTGGGAGGTCGCGAACGTGCCCCACCGACGCTTTGACGGCATAGCGCGCGGGTAAAAACTTCTTAATCGTCCGCGCCTTCGTCGGCGACTCTACGATTATTAGGGGCTTTTTCACGGGGCCTAGTATACCGCCGGGGTCAAGACCCGGCAATCCTTCGACTCCGCTCGGGATGATAAAGCGGCGTATTCTGACTTGTCGAAGGCGCGCGAATTTGCATCAAATGATAAAATCCTCTATGATGCGCTCAAAAGCGCCACGTAGCGCTTGTCCACAAACGCTTATCGTCCCCGGGGACGAGGAGGAATGAATGGACTCGGATTCCATGATGAATGAGGGCGCGCCGGCGGAAGAGCCAAAAGCTCGCCGCAAACGCGCCGTGAGAAAGGCAGTCGCCGCGGCGGTTGTCGGAAAGGCGATTCGCAAGAGAGTTCGCCGCAAACTGGTGCGTAAGGCCGTCGCAGGTGCGATCGTTCGCAAGAAAGTGCGCCGGAAGGTCGCCCGCAAGGCCGTTCGCAAAAAAGTGGTTCGCAAGGCGGTTCGCCGGAAGGTCGTTCGCAAGAAGGTGCGTAGGAAGGCGGTTCGCAAGGCCGTTCGCCGGAAGGTGCGAAGGAAGGCCGTTCGCAAGGCAGTTCGCAAGAAGGCGGTCCGCAAGGCGGGTCGCAAGAAGGCCGTCCGTAAGGCGGTCCGTAAGGCGCGCCGCAAGAAGGTAGGTCGCAAGAAGGCAGCTCCACGGAATGGGCGGCGCAAGAAGAAGTAGCCTCGAGAACGGTTTGTGTGAAAAGAGAACGGGCGCTCGACGAGCACCCGTTCTTCATTATCTTAGGCTAGTTCCGGAGCTTTGCCGCCGTGCTCCTCGACCCAGTGGCATGCCGCAAAATGTCCCGGCGCATATTCCGCGAGCTGCGGCTCCTCGACGGAGCAACGATCGAATGCCACCGGACAACGGGTGTGAAAGCGGCAGCCCGATGGCGGATTTACTGGGGACGGAATGTCGCCGGTGAGCACGATCCGCTTTCGACGCCGTTCCAGCACCGGATCCGGAATCGGAATGGCCGAGAGCAGCGCCTGAGTATAAGGATGGAGCGGATTTAGATAGAGCGCGTCGCGGTCGGCGAGTTCCACGATCTTGCCGACGTACATCACGGCAACCCGGGTAGCGATGTGGCGCACGACCGAGAGGTCGTGAGCGATGAAAAGATAGGTCAGTTTGAACTTCGCCTGCAAGTCTTCGAGCAGGTTGATAACCTGAGCCTGAATCGAGACGTCGAGCGCCGATACGGGTTCGTCGCAGACGATGAACTTCGGATCAACCGCGAGCGCCCGGGCCACGCCGACGCGCTGGCGCTGGCCGCCCGAGAACTCATGCGGGTAGCGGTTGGCGTGGTAGGGCTGAAGGCCCACGAGCTGGAGAAGTTGGTCAACACGCTCGTCGACCCCCTTGCCGCTCGCCAACCCGTGAATCCGTAGAGGCTCCGCGATGATGTCGCCGATCGTCATGCGCGGATTGAGCGATGCGAACGGATCTTGGAAGATAATTTGTATCGATCGCCGCAGCCGGCGAATGTCGCCGCGGTTCATCGCGAGCACGTTTTGCCCTTCGAAGACGATTTCGCCCTTGGTGGCGGGGAGCAGGCGCAAGAGTAGCCGCCCGATGGTGGTCTTCCCCGAGCCGGACTCGCCGACCAGCCCGAGCGTTTCGCCTTGTTCGATGCTAAAACTTACACCGTCCACTGCGCGGACGTCGGCAACGTGGCGCGACATGAGCCCCGCATAAATCGGAAAATACTTATAGAGATCCTTCGCCTCGAGGAGGGCGCCGTTCATCGCTCCCGCCCTGACGCGCTCGCGGCGGGGATAATCGGAAGCGCCTGCGCGGTTGCGGGGCGCTGCTCGCGTGCTCGCTCGTCGTAAAGATAGCAGCGCGCCAGATGCCCCTCACCGAAATCGTAGAGCGGAACCGGCTGGTCGCAGATCGGCATGCGGTATGCGCAGCGCGGAGCGAAGGCGCACCCGGGCGGCAGACGCAACAGATTCGGCGGCTGCCCTTGGATCGGCTCGAGGCGCCGGTGTTGGTTATCGTCCAGCCGAGGCAACGATGCCAGCAAACCCTGCGTATAGGGCATTCGCGGTTCGGCGAAGATCTGGTCAGCCGTACCGTATTCCACCATGTTGCCGCCGTACATCACCAGCACGTTCTTGCAGAACTCGGCCACCACGCCAAGATCGTGCGTGATCAGCACGATCGCGGCCCGGGTCTCGCGCTGCAAATCGTTCATCAATTCGAGCACCTGGGCTTGGATCGTGACGTCGAGCGCGGTCGTCGGCTCATCGGCGATCAACAGTTGAGGGTTGCATGAGAGCGCAATTGCAATCATCACGCGTTGGCGCATACCGCCTGAGAACTGGTGCGGATAATCGCCCAGCCGCTTTTCGGGCATGGGGATCCGCACTTTTTTGAGCATTTCGATGGCCCGCTCGCGCCCCTCGCGCTTGTCAGCGCCAAGGTGCAGCCGCACCGCCTCACTGATCTGCTCGCCGATCGTCAGCACCGGGTTGAGCGAGGTCATGGGATCTTGGAAAATCATCGCGACCTTGTAGCCGCGAATCTTACGCATCTCGGCTTCGCTTTTCTCCGGCAGACTCTCGCCAAGCAACGCGATGCGATCGGCGGTAACGGTCGCGTTACGCGCCAGCAGCCGCATGATCGAGAGGGCGGTGACCGATTTCCCGGAGCCGGATTCGCCGACGATCCCGAGCGTTTCGCCGGCATCTAACGTGAAAGAAAGACCGTTGACCGCGGTAACCGGGCCATCCTCGGTTCTAAATGTGGTCCGAAGATTACTGACCTCGAGGAGCGGCACTGAGTTCCTGTACCGGCCTGGTAACCTAGATGCCGGTCAGCGAGAGGGTGAACGCGGTGACGACAAAGACCACCGCGGTAATACCGGTCCAGCGCTTGAGCTGCTCTTCGGCGCCGAGGCGACCGCGATAGGCTGACTCGACGCGCCCTCCGATGGACCCACTGAGCCCTTCCTGTTTGGTTGTCTGGATCGCAAGCAGAAAGATCAGCGCGATCGCCGCGATGATGAAAAGACCGGCCATGCCGTGCGTGAACCAGGGCAGATGCACCGCCCACCAGGTCTTGGGGGCCGGGCCAAGCGGCATTGGAGGCACGCTCTGCGGCGTAACGCGGTTCGGCAAAATCGTCGCCGCCGCCGATGGTACGACCTTGGCTGCCGCGGCAACGAATAACAGGGGATTCAAACTATTTCTTCTCTTCCTGCGGGGATGGGGATGGCGGCATCCTTTTTACGACCGGCGCCCCCGACGCGCCTGCTTGAAGGCTCCCGCCAGGCAAGTATTCGGCGGGCGGGGCCGAAAAAAGGTGCTGTGGCCGATTCCGACAGGCTGGCCGAGCCACTCGGCTCGGTTGTTCCGCTCAAGAAGCGTCGGGTTTGGCGTGATCTGGCGCGGATTCTCTCTACAATCTTCAATCCGTTCCTGACCGCGCTCGCTCTCTTCGTCATTCTCGCCCATATCGGCGCGAAAGACACGCTGGAGTTTTGGCGGCTGCTCTTCGCCTCAACCTTCTTTACCTCGATCGGCCCGATGCTTTACGTCTTCTGGCTCTACGCGACCGATCGCATCTCGGACCTCGAAATGTCGGTACGAACCGAGCGGGAGATGGTCTTCAGCGCCTTCGTGATTTTTGACCTGTGCGGTGCAATCACGCTTTGGCTCTTGCATGCTCCGAGCTTAATGATCGCCGCGATGCTCGGATATTTAGCCTCGACGCTGGTGGTTCAATACATCACACGCTACTGGAAGATCAGCACGCACGCGCTCGGCATCACCGCGCCACTGGCAGCCTTGACCTTGCTCTACGGTCGTCAACCGCTGCCGTTCATGGTACTGATTCCGATGGTTTGCTGGGCACGCGTCTATCTCGGAGCGCATACAATCGTGCAGGTCCTTGCCGGGGCAGCGCTCGCCATTATAACGACCGCGTTCTTCTTCTCTCTATTCCATGTGGGAATGCTCTCGGCACACTAGCTCGGCTCTTCGTCGTTTTGATGGCACTACTTTTGTCATCCTGAGCGGAGTCGAAGGACACTGAAGCGTGCCACTTAGTTTTGTCATCCTGAGCGGAGTCGAAGGACGCTGAAGCGCGCCACTTAGTTTTGTCATCCTGAGCGGAGTCGAAGGACGAAGGACACGCGAGCTGCTGTCGTGCTGAGCTCTGTCGAAGCACGACAAAAAGAAGCACCTGATTAAAGTACTGGCTCAGGGTGATAGGAGCGATGGGCTGCCCATAATACGGGCGATATTGGCGCGAAATAGCCTTTCGTCGCCGTTGGTTACGTAGATTGTCTCGCCGCTGCCATGCGCGCGCTCGCCGAGCAGCACGCCCGCGCGTTCGGCCTGCATGAGCGCCGGATCGATGAGCATAACTTCGTCGCCAAGTACTGCTTTGAAGTGGCCCTCGAGCACCGGATAGTGGGTGCAGCCCAAAACGAGCGCGTCGAGGTCGAGCGGCAGGTGCGTGCACACCTCGGTAACTGCGGCCCGCGGTTCTTCTCCCTCGATCGTACCCGCTTCCACCAGAGGAACGAGCGCCGGCGCCGGTACCTCGACGACATCGATTCCACTGATGCGGGAACGCAGCGTCCGGCCGTACGAGCCTGCCCCGACCGTCGCGGCCGTCGCCACGACGCCGACGCGAAGAAATCCACCCCGGGCGACGGCAATCGCCGCCGATTCGATCAAGTCGAGCACCGGAACCCGCGAACTCGGCCAACCGTATCGTTCGGCGATCGCGCATGACGTGTTGCATGCCATCACGATCGCGTCGACGCCGTATTCGTCGAACCGTGCCAAGTTCGCCGTGAGCAGCTGCAACAAATCGCCGTGCGTACGATCGCCGTACGGAACGTGCGCTTGATCGGCGAAGAAAATCATATCGGCCGAGGGCAGACGCTCGCGAATCCGCGCGAGCACGGTGAGGCCTCCCAGCCCCGAATCAAATAATCCGATCACCCTTCGGGCCGCTCAGGGTGACACTATTGGGCCGGTTGGTTCGGAACGGGATATTCCTGGGTGTACTGACCGATCCCGTCGGCGATCTCTTGCGCAACCTTCTGCCGCCAGGCGGCAGAGGTAAGTAGTGTGTAGTCGCTCGGATTTGAAAGGAACGCCGTCTCGATCAGTACCGCCGGCATCCGCGTATGCAGCGTAACGTAGAGATGGCTCTTGACGATGCCGTCGTCTTTGGTGCCGTCCGAGGCAAGGTGGGTTTCGATGATGCGCGCTAAGGCGACGTCGTCCGCCTTTGAAATGTAGGTCGTCGTCCCGTAGGGCCCCGAGTTGATAAACGCGTTCGCATGAATGCTGACGAAGAGTCGGGCCCCGGCTTTGTTGGCGACGTCCACACGGGCCTGAAGTTCCTCGTGGGCGCTATCGTTCGGAGCGTAAACGTCCACGTCGGTATCGCGCGTCAATTTCACTTCCCACCCGCGCGCGATCAAGATGTCGCGAAGCCGTTTGGCCATATCAAGCGTGAGATCGGCCTCGTCCACGCCGCCGTGGATCGTTCCTCGATCGCTGCCGCCATGTCCCGGATCGATAACGATCAAACGCGGATTCGCCGCCACGTACTTGCTTGTTGGACCGAACTTCCAGGCGGCGTTGTCGGTGCCGCCGTAACTCGCGCCCGACTCGTCGGCCGGTGCAGGGGTCACCGGCGCCGCATTTTGTTGGCTAGCAGATACCACGCTGCCGACGCTCCCGGTTCCGGCCCGAAGGGCGTCGGCGACGTCTTCCGTGCCGATCGTGAGGCCGAGGCCGGTAGCCGAGGGCGCAAACGCGATCGATTTGGGACCCTGGAGCGAAAGCGCGATCCTCACAGTGGTGGGATCGTCTTGGCGTACCCGCATGGAGATCAGCGGGTTCGGCTCGCTCTGATCGATCGGAGGACCCTGCAGCTGCGCGTTCTTGATGTCTACCCAGAAGCGGTTATCGGGTTCGCGCAGCCGGTGCCATTCGTATGTCGCGTCACCCGTTATCGCGATGGTAACCGAAATGCCGTCGGAGCCCGGCGCGACGGTGACGCCGGTGACGGTCGCAAGACCACTATTCGATGCAGCCGGGGCCGAGGCTCCCTCAGGCGCGGGTTCGGGCGTCGGCGGGTTTTGTGCGACGGGTCCGGTCGCGGATGTGGTGCCGCTAAACGCCAACAATACATCGCGCTCGTCCGCGTTCTGGGGTGCCTGAGCAACCGTCCCCGGCGCTAGTTGTACGGTTACGAGGGTAGATGGATTGCGCACGGTGCCCGAGGTTGCAATCTGCAAGCTACGCACCCCGCCGGCATTGATCGAGCGCGTGCTGCTCAAGGTCGTGCCGACGCCATCGAACGCGTAGGTTACCGCCGTTGCACTCTGCTGCACGATGCGCGGATGCAGGGGAGCGCCTCCGTGGGCGAAGAGCGTCACTCGATCGCCATTTTGCCGGACGTCGAGACCCGCTAGCTGCGGCTGCAGCACCGCAACGTTTCCGTCTTGATGCAGCGCGAGATCCAGCGAGCGGAGAACCTCGGTGAACGGGAGATAAGCCTCGTTGCCCCGCTGGAAAGGTGCAAAACTCGCGGTCAGCGCGATCGGACCAACGTCGTAGCGGCGGTCGCCTAACGCGAAGCTCACGACCACCGGGACCGAGGTCGTGACGAGCACGTAGCGCTCCCCGGGTCTCCAGGTGAGAATTGCGCCGGTATCGCGGAGAAGCGTTTGGAATCCGGGATCGTCGACGCCGATCGCGACCGCTCCCGACGACGAAGTAACGTGGGTGAAGCGGATGGTCTGCTGTTGATAGATCGCGCTCAGCGGCGCATCGGCGACCGCCGGTATCGGGAAAGACGATGCCAGCAGCGAGAGCGTGGCTGCCGCAACGATGCTACCAGTCAGAGCGGTGAAGCGGTTGATCCAGTTCAAGATGTCCCCCTGGGAGCGTCTCCAGCCGAGTTCCGTTGACGGTCACCTGCACGGCGTCGATGCCCGGAATCCCCGTCAACGTGAAGACGAGGCCTTTGAACTCACCATTCTCGCCGAACGTCCCGCCGGCTTGCTGCTCGACTTCCTTGGAGAGATCGACGGTCGCCGTGGAACCATCGACGCTAACGCCCCCTACGCGCGTACCCGGCGGAAACCGGATCGCCTTTACATCGTTCGGCGGGCCGGCCACGGCTTGAACCGCAGCATAGAGAACGGTGTTGTGGAGATGCTCAGTCGTGCTCTCGTCAGGCTGTCGTGGCCGCAGCGAAACCCGCTGATTGCCGAGCGTCGTCCCGTCCAATTTGGTGTAGTAGACCACGATCGTTTCAGCGTTGCCCGCGCGATGAGAGCGATAGTACCAAGTGCCAATGGCGACGATTGCCAGCAGCACGACAAGAATGGGCAGGCGCGTTGATCTCACGTCTGAGCCCGTCGTTTCGCGAAGGTCGCGGGAAATACCCCCGTCGAAGGCGCGGTAAATGAGTGGCCTCGTGCAGTGAAGTGGCTGACGAAGACCATACAAAGCGAAGAACGTGCCTTAGAGCGTGCTCGCCGGCGCTTCATCGCAAAGCCGACCCAAAGGCGTCTCCACGACGTGCGCACCGCCGGACGGCGATTCCGTTCGCTGCTTGAAGATGTAGCCGGGCTCGCCCCGTCGCCGCGACTTCTGCGGCGCGTCAAGCGGGCGGCCGCCGCAACCGACGCGGCGCGCGACGCTGCGATCATTCTTCAATTACTGGAGACCAGCGTCGACGACGGCGAAAGCGAAACCGCACTCCCACTCCTGCACGAATTGCGCGAGCGGGAGCGGCTGGCGATGCGGCTCACGCGCACCCGGCTGAAACGAACGAGATTCGCTCCAGACCTTCCGCGATGAAGCCGGAGCGCGTCGATCTACAGGGTGTTATCGAGGTCCGAGAAGTCGTCGAACGCGTACTGCAAACGCGTTTGCGCGAAGCCACCGGACTCGCGGCGAGCCTGGAGCGTCGCGACAAAGGGGAACTCCACGATTTCCGCATCGCGTGCAAGCGACTGCGGTATGCGTTGGAGCGATTTGCGCAACTTGAGCCCGCATTCCAAGTTGCAGCCGAGCGGCTCGCGCTCTTGCAAGATGCGCTGGGAGAGACACACGATCGCGACGTGCTGCTCGCGATTTTGCCGCCGGCAATGGAACAAACGAACCATCGCCTACGAAGCGAACGCGAGGCGCACGTCGATCGCGCCGTGGCACTCTGGGGCGAACTGCAAGGATTGACGCAGAACTTCGACTCTCATCGCATTTGAATGGTGCTTTAATCCACGTTATAAATGGCCGCAACGCTGGAGTGGTAATGAAGAAGCATGATGCACTTACGAAACCTCGTTCTCGCAAGCGCGCTCGGCGCGACGGCCGCATTTGCCGCACTTCCGGCAGGCGCCCAGGTCTACGGGGGTGCCTACGTTCAGGTTGGTCCGCCGGCAGCGATCGTGGAAACGATACCGGCGGCGCCGGGCCCCGCCTACTATTGGCAGCCCGGATATTGGTCCTGGAACGGCTACCGATACGTTTGGATTCACGGACACTACGGCTCCCGGCCATATTCCGGCGCGGTTTGGCGTGCCGGACATTGGGCGCGCGGTAGCAACGGCTGGTACTGGCGACCCGGTCACTGGGCCCGTCCTTACTAATCTCCTGACGCGTCGCCCATCGGCGTAACTCCAAACGCCGGTGGGCGTCGCGCATCCGCGCGTGGAACGCCGGTCGGTTATGCAGCTACGTCGCACACTCGGACTGATCGACGTCTTCCTCTTCTTCGTTGTTGCGGGGTCGAATCTGCAGTGGGTCGCAACCGCTGCCGCGGCTGGGCCAAGCTCTATTCCGGTTTGGCTGATCGGCTGTTTCGCAATGTTTGCTCCGCTTGCGATCGCGGTCGTCTTCCTCTCGTCGCGACTTCCCGACGAAGGCGGCATGTACGTGTGGAGCAAGCGCGCCTTCGGACCGTTCGCGGGCTTCATCACCGGGTGGACCTATTGGGCGAGCAATCTTCCCTACTTTCCCGCATTGCTTTATTTCGCGGCCGGAAACGCGTTGTTCATCGCCGGTCCGCACGGCGGCGGACTGGCCGCATCGCCGGCTTATTTTATTGCGGTCGCACTGGGGGGTTTGACGCTTGCAACAGTCGTCAACATCTACGGTTTGCAGATAGGAAAGTGGCTGAACAATGCGGGGGCCATTGCTCGCTGGAGTGTGACGCTGCTGCTGGTCGCGGTTGGCGCGATTGCGTGGTGGAAGTTTGGCTCGGCCACGCCGATCACCGTAGCCACGATGCGGCCCGGAGTCCAGATTAAGGACATCATATTTTGGTCGGTAATCGCGTTCGCGTGGACCGGACCGGAAGCCGCGTCATTCATGGGCGGCGAAATCAAGAATCCGCGTCGAGCGATTCCGCTTGGTCTTGCCCTGGCCGCGCCGGCGATTGGGATAATCTATATCGTTGGTACGATCAGCGTTCTGGCGGCGGTAGTGCCGCACGACGTGAATCCTTCGGTGGGCGTGATGCAGGCAATCGGCGGAGTCGCGTCACGATTCGGCTGGAGCCTACTGACGCCGATCGCCGCCCTGCTGGTGGCGGTGAGCTGCATCGGAAGTACCGGAGCGTGGCTGGGCGCGGTGGCCCGCATTCCCTTCGTGGCCGGCATCGATCACTATCTGCCGCCGGTGTTTGGACGCGTGCATCCGCGTTGGGGCTCGCCGGTTGCGGCGCTGGTTACGCAAGCCGGGTTCGCCGCGATTTTTATCTTTCTCGGTCAGGGCGGTACCAGCGTTAGGGGAGCCTACGACGTGCTGGTAAGCTCGACCGTCGTAATTACCTTGGTCCCCTTTCTCTTCTTGTTCGCGTCGGCCCTGAAGCTGCGCGACGAACCCGCGACTCCCGCAATGGTTCGCATTCTCGGGGGAAAGTGGACCGTCTCAGTGGCCGCTTTGATCGGGTTGACCACGACGCTCGTCGCGATCGTTTTCGCCGGCTTTCCCGCTGACGACGATCCCAACAAAGTACTCGCAGTCGTCAAGGTGATCGGTCTGACGGCGATGATGCTCTTCAGCGGAGTTGCGATATACCTACTGGGTCGCCGGAAGGCGCTCTCACGTAACCCAGCTTCATAAGCACTCGCGTTTTCAGAATAACATCGAGGCCGATTGCGATTTCATTCTTCCCTCCTTTACGGTTACCGCGACGGCTGCTACGCTAAGCTAATGCTTGCTTTCCGTGTCCTTCACGCCGCGCTTGCGGCAGTCGCCCTCCTTGCATCGGCCGCGCCGGCAAACGCCGCGACCACGCCATTCGCGGTGCCCGCGACCTACCGTGGGC
>JBAVTZ010000243.1:0-8376 GCA_049696515.1 Candidatus Cybelea sp.
CCGCAAAGCAGCGCCACGCCGGCGATTCCGAAAGCCACCCCGACGGCGCAGAGCAGCGCACCCCCGGCGACGACTCTCCTGAATTTAAGCGCCAAACGGATCGATTTCTTCTATAATCGTTTCTTGATCGAGGCAGATGGCAACGTGCGGGTGCAGACGAGCGACGGATTCACCGTCACCGGCGACTCGTTCTCGATGGACCTCAAGCTCAACCGCTTTCTCGTCGCCGGGCACGTGAAGCTGAAGGATAGCACCGGTCAGGTCAGCGGCGCCGCTATTTCGGACTTTCTCGATTTTCGGCGCATCTATTTCGTGCCGGTTACGTCCGCACCGGACCGCTGGACCTTCCTCGACGGCGATCTCGCGCATCCGGTCAAAGGGCGGGTGATGCCGGGCGACGCCTTCTACTTTCCGATCGTCAACGAGCGGCCCAGCATCACCGCGAGCGGAGCGATTATCGGCACGAAGACGTACGTACGCTTTATGGGCGCCCACACGTACTTCGTCAACGCCGGCGTGCCGCTTGGATCGTATGTGGTGAACTTCTCCTCGAATCAGTTTTTCGCGCAGAACACGCTCTCCGGCGCGAGCGTGGACCTCACATGGAACTTGGCGGGAAATACCAACTCACTTACGGCGATCCACCTGCGGTACGATCCGACCTACCACACGTACCTCTCGGTCGAACAGCACTTCGTCGGAGAGCACGAGTACGCGATCTTCTCGGTCAATCCGGCAACCCGAGCCGAAAAGTGGTGGAACATGATGCTCTACGAGAAGCTCGGTAGCCGCTTTCAGATCCAGACCTTCAGCCAACTTTACACGCAGCAAGATTGGCTCCGCGAGCCCTCAGCCGCGCAGCAGACGACCTTCATCAACGCGACCTACGCCTTCCCGCACTCCTACCTGCAAGCAACGTCGCAACTAACCAACTATAATATTCTCGGACCGGGCGCGCTTCAAGCACCGGACACGGTCGCCGGAAGCCTCTCCCATCCCTCACAGGTTCAACTCACGGCTTCGAGCTTCCAGAATCGTATCGGCGATCTACCGCTCTTCGAGCAAATCTATGAGGGCTACGGATTCAACCACGACTCGGTCGGAGGCGACCAATACACGCAGGGCAGCGGGCCGGGGAATCCGCCGATTCCGACTCCCGGACTCCAGGCCTACGGCGCACCCTGTCCGGATCAGCACGGCGTAAAGCATCAACCCCTTTATTTCTGCCCGGTCTACACGACGATTTATAATACGGTTTTAGGTTTCAATCTCTTTACGCCGTCGCTCAAGCTCAACAATCCGCCAAGCCCCTACGAAACCTACTATTTCAACGCGAGTTTCAACAAACAATACCAGTGGAACTCGCTGCCGCATTGGATCAGCACCAGCAACGAGAACTTCACGCTCAGCCGGCAGTTTACGCGCGCCATTCACACCTATATCGGCTACCAAATTCTCAACGTGGGCGATTACTACATCAACGGCGGCTATCTGCCGTGCGAGCCCGCCGGATCGTTCTACTGCCCGTTGAGCTTTACGTCGTTCCGCGGTGTTTCCACCCAGCGGACGACCAGCTTAGGTTTCATCGATGCGCCGAACCCTGAGTTCAACTTTTCTTTGCTCGTGCGCCATCATACCGACTTTCCGATTCCGGTGCCCGGAGTTTTCGGGCTGCCGCCCAACAACATCATCGGCCAGCCGCTCTACACGTCGTTCCTGGGGCAGCCTCCCTATGACGCGACCGGCGAGGTTCGTGTCAAGATTCTTTCGCACGCGCTGCTCGATGTTTCGCGCACGTTCTACTGGTATGGAAACCCGTATCGTACCCAGTTCTGGCAGCCCGCGTTCGTCGTTCAGGTGCTTCCGATATGACGCGCCGCATCTTCTCGCTCGCGGCGCTGGCGTTAACCGTAGTGCTGGTGGCAGCGAACTCGTCGATCGTGGTGAGCGGACAGCTGCTCGCCTATCAGGACGGCTTCGTCTTCTTCACCACCGGTGACGGCTTCCGGGTCGCGCCTAACCTCGTCATTCGGGATGCGAAAACGGGCGGCACGACCGCGATACAGCCTGCCCCGCGTGTTTGGGCACGGGCTACCTTCGATGCGGCCGGGACGGTAACCGAGCTCGATCTCTCACGCAACCCGCTGCCTCCGGAAGGCAATTTCGCCGACGTCACCCGCTTTGCGGTGGCGCTTTCCTCGCCGGTTCCGAACCCGGACCTGCTGCAAGCGGTCGAAACGCCTGCGCCGGGCGAATCCGTAGCAGCCGTTCGGCACTATTCCGGACAGCCCGTGCTCGTGACGTTCATCGTCCAGGTGCCACCGACCACGCCATTTACCGCGAGCGTTTACATCACAACCGACGCCAGCGGCTGGAACGCGCAAGCGATTCCGATGGATCGCGTCGACGCGCTGCACTACGCGATCACGCGCCGCTTCAACTCCGGGACGATCTTCCGCTACCTCTACGACCGCGGGTCGTTTCAGTCGCAAGAGGTCGCGCAGAACGCCCTGGCGCGAACGCCGCGTAGTTTCGTGGTCGCCGACGCGGACGTTCTTACCCGGCGTGACATCGTCTACGCCTGGCAAGACGCGGTAAGCGGAGGGGTCAATCAGGGGCAACCGCAGATCATGCCGACGCCCTACAACCCCGCGCCCTTCCCCAATCTCCCGAACTGTCTTCCTGCGCCGCAGCCCGGCGGCAACCGTCCGCCGAAGCAAGTGCCGTGCACGCCGCCGCCCGCCCTTCCGCCGTAGCGTTAGCGCTCGCGCCTCGGGAAGTAACGACGCGTTTGAGAACCACGATTCCGTCGCGGTCGTGCGTTACGACGTACTCACGACCCGCGAGTGCCCGCTGCACGGCCGGCTCGTCGATTTCGCGCCAGCGCGTCGAATAGTGCGTTCGGTCGTACACGAACCATTGCTGTCCGGCAAAGTTGATGGACGCGTTCGGATCGAGGCCGAGATGCGCGAAGATCTCATCTTCGGCCCCAACGTCGGCGCGAGGCGGCAGTTGCCGTAGGGTCGCTTCGAGCAGCGCGTCGTGCGCATTCGGCCGCCGGTAGAGATAGTACCAGTACTCCATCGGACTTGCGAAAATCCCAACTGCGATGGATGTGACGGCGGCCGCGGCGACAAGCCCCTTGACTAGGCGCAGGTTTTGCGCCGCTAATCGAGACGCGCCGTCGACGAATCCCGCTAGTGCGTAACCCGTCAGCAGTGCGCTATAGTGCGCGCCGGGCATAATCGTGACCGGTTGATGGGCGGCGAGAATCACGACAAACCCGGGAATCAAAAATAGTCCGTAACGAGAGACACATGGAAGAAAGGCCACCGGCGCAAGAACTATCAAGACGTATTTTATGCGCGTAAGTAAGATGGCCCAAACCGAATCCTGCCCTCCACCTTGGATCGCGGTCCAGTTGAAGAATCGTAACGACTCGTACGGAACCTGCGGATTCAATGCTGGGCGCACAACTCCGAAGTATACGAAAGCCATTACAATTGCCAAACCGGCAATGACCCATCCGGTTCGCTTGGCTTGGGCATCGTCGCGCGCCGTTGCCGCAAAGAACAACCCGTTTGCAGCCAGAACGACGAACTGATCCTCCTTGGTACAAGAAAGGAGTAATGCCGCCAGCACGCTCATGGTCCAGCGCCGACCGTCGAGAGCGTAGACTAGCGTAGCAGAGAGGAGCGGCACGAAGGCCATCTCATGAAAATCGCCGACGCCATTCGCCCACAGGATCGGATAGAGCGCCGCGATTGCGACCAACGCGAACGCTACCGGCGGCCTGAATCTGGTGCGCGCCAAACCCCATATTGGGAAGAGTACTGCCGCGACGAGAACGGCCTGCAAGTACTCCAGCCCAACGGGCCCGAACGCGCGTACGAAAGGCCACGCCGCGGCGATTATCGGAGACCAGTGCGCCAGCAGATGGCTCACGCGACCTTCGGGCGTACTCGAAAATCCGTGGCCGAGCCCGGCGACAACCTGGGTGAAGATACCCAGATCCACGCCGTTGCGAAAGATGGCGTAGCGCCATTGGACGATCAGGCAAAGCGTCGAGGCCAACGCAAGAAAGAGCACCGCGACCAACGCGTTCCAAACTTGAGTCGCCGGAGGCTGCTTGATGCCAGCCTCGTGGGGTGCCGGCACGCCGCCGCGCTAGCGCACGCGCAACGGTATCGTTCGCGCCACGGTCGCACCGCGCGCGTTGCGAGCGATCACCTTCATGGCGTAGGTTCCGTGCAAAAACCAGGGGAGGCGCGCGACGGTGTACGCGATCTCGAATCGTCCAACGCCGACCTTTAGAAGTCCCAAGCCATAACCGCCGATGCGCGCTTCGACGCTCGCCACGTTGGAGCTCGTGATGACGTTTGCGTGAACCCGGTCGCCGGAATGGACGGTCGTTTCGCTGAGGCTGACCGATAAGATCCGCGGTGGCGCGTCGGGCGGCAGGCGCGGCACGGCGTTAGGAATCGAGCGTGCCGCGGCGACCTGAGTCGGCTTGCGCGATGCGGATGGCGAGGGCAATGCCGCACTCGCTTTCGGCGGAGCAGCGGTAGGATGCGGTTGCGTGGCAGCGTGGACCTTCGCCGCGAGTGCTGGGGTCGCGACCTGCTTTGCGACGGCGCTCGGACGCGCAGGAGTCGAACGTGCAACCGATTTAGGAGCGGTTTGGGGTGCCGGCGATTGAGCCGGGACCCCCGCGCCGCTGCCCTGCCTGCAGGCTGCGAGCATGACCGAGCACACGGCGATTGACGCGGCCGAACGCACGTTCACCATGTCCTCCTACCTTCTGGAGGCGTTGGCGCATTCCGCTGCGGCAAGCGAGGCCGACCAAGGCGTTGAAAGCCCCTCAACGCATGAGCAATTCCGCGCGCCCGGTCGTAAGCATCGTCGTTCCTCTCTACAACGAAGCCGGAAACATTCGGCCCTTGCTCGAGCGGCTCGGCGCGGTCGCGGCTCGCCTTGGCGACGAGGCGGATTTCGAAATCGTGCTCGTCAATGACGGCAGTACCGATGGAACGCTTGCGGCGATCCGCGAGGAAATGCGGCGCCGGCCGCACCTCGTGCTGGTCAACCTTTCGCGCAACTTCGGTCACCAGCTCGCCGCTACCGCCGGTCTCGAGATCGCCGCGGGCGATGCCATCGTCCTCATGGACGGCGACTTGCAGGATCCGCCCGAGCTCATCGAAGCCTTTTTGCGAAAATGGCGCCAAGGCTACGACGTGGTCTACGCGGTTCGCCGAACGCGCCAGGGAGAGAGCCGCTTCAAGGTTTTTACCGCCCGCCTCTTCTACCGGATCATCAAGCGCCTTACGAAGATCGCGATTCCGCTCGACGCCGGCGATTTTCGCTTGATGAGCCGACGCGTGGTCGAAGCACTGCGCCGCTCGCCGGAGCGTCATCGGTTTTTGCGGGGCCTGGTGAGCTGGGTGGGCTTTAATCAGGTTTCAGTCGAGTACGACCGGGACGTGCGCCATGCGGGAACCACGAAATATCCGCTTGCCAAGATGGTCCGTTTTGCAATGGACGGCATCACCTCGTTTTCCGACATTCCACTGCGTTTTGCCTCCTATTTTGGCTTCACGGTTAGCGCCATCGCTTTCATCTACGCGCTGATCGTTATAGCCTTTAAGCTCTTCAGCCTGAATCCGCCGGCCTACACACCCGGCTGGGCCTCGACCATCGTCGCGGTACTCTTTCTCGGCGGCGTGCAGCTGATGAGTTTGGGCATTCTAGGCGAATATCTGGGACGTGTTTACGACGAAGTGAAAGGACGCCCGCTCTACCTGATCAGCGACATTGAACGATCTTGACGTACCGTCCGGTCGTCGACCAGTTCGTCGTTCCGATTCCCCTCGATCCTGCGTCGGCCGCCCTCTTTGTGGCCGCGTTCGTCGCGGCCGCGCTGCTAACGTCGCGCCGCCCGCTCTACGGGCTTTTGGCGCTCCTGCTCACGACGCCGATTGCCTTCGCTCACGAAGCGCTCGGCACGACGATCACGCTCCCAAAGGTGGTGCTGCTCGGGGTGCTGGTTGCGCTCACGACCTTTCCCAGTGCGGCGAAGCTCCTGCGCAAGCACCCGGCACCGCTGCTGTTGAGCGCGCTCGGCCTCTACCTTCTTGCGACGGCCTTAACGCTGCTCGATGCCGCGCACCGCGGTCCGGCAATCCGCGAGAGCTTCAAAGTCGCGCAGTACGCGGCCACCTTCGTGGCCGCATTTCTCTGTTACCACCTAGACGCCGAAGATGCCCCGCTCGTTAGCGCAGCGGCAATCGCCGCGATCGCCGTCGCACTCTCGGCGCTCGTCCAAGAGATTACCGGCGCACCCTCCGGTCTGTACATTGGTTCGGCGATCGTTCCGCGCATTGCGGGTCTGCTGGAGGGACCGAATCAGCTCTCAGGTTACTGCGAGATTGCGGTAGCGACGCTGGGAGCGTGGGCACTCGTCCGGCGGTCGGCGCTGCTCGACATCGCGCTCGTGCTCGCGGTCTGCGCGGACATCCTGAGCTTCTCGCGCGCTGGTCTCTTGGGGTTGGGCGTCGTCGGGGTTACTTTGGGGTTAGCCGGAGGCAAGCGCAGCTGGTGGGCGCTACGTCCGGCGTTGCTCGGCTTGATCTTAGGGCTCGCCGGCTCGGTATGGTGGGCGATCTACGCCCACACTCCCAGCGTACTTCGGGTTTCGCTCGAATCGAGCGTCTACGCCGGCGGCGTCGGAAACCGCGCCGAACTCTGGCAGGCGGCGTGGCGGATGTGGCGCGACCGTCCCTTGCTCGGCGTGGGCGCCGGCAACTTCGAACTGGAGCTCCCCCAATACGGTCTTTTCGGCGTCCGAACTCACGCGAACAGCTGGTATCTGCAGTCGCTCGCTGAAGGCGGCATCGTACTCTTCGCCGCGACGATTGCGTTGCTCACCGCGGTAATCGCGACCTTTGCGCGCCCGCTCGCACGTTTGCGTAACGCATCTCCCTGGGTTGTCGCTGCGTTGGCCGCGAGCCTCGCACTCGCTTTGCACCAAATCGTCGACTACCTGGTTTATTATCCAAAGGTCGGCGGCGCGTGGTGGCTCCTGCTCGGAGTCGCCGCCGCCGCGCTCTCCGCCACTCCGTGAATTTCATCTGGCGCGCGCTGCCGATCGCAGCAACCTTCGCCATTGCGGCGATCCTCGCGCGCTTGCTGCTCGCAAACGCGCCGGCGCACTTGGCAACCGATCTGGCGCAGCCCGTGATCGTGGTAACCAACTGGGGGCGCTTCGGCGCCGCGCTTCTCGGCGTGCTGCTCGCCGCTCTGGCGATCGGCGCTATCGCCTATCGCCGCGCAATCGGCTGGGCCGGCGCGTCTTCCCCTTTGGGAATCGCGATCGCGACGGGAGTGGCACTCGTCGCCGCATGGTGCATGCCGGTCCTCTTCTCCAGCGATCTCTATGCGTATGCGGCCTATGGCGAACTAACGCGGCTCGGACATAATCCATACGCGCACACCCAGCTTAACCATGCCAATGCCCTTATCTCGGCAGCCGCTTGGCAATGGGGAAACGCGATTCCGGTTTGCGTTTATGGGCCCGCCTTCGTCGCCTTGGCGCTGGCGGTCGTCACCGTGCTCGGCCCGCTTGGAACGCTCGCGCAGCTCGAGGGGATGCGGGTTGTAGCCTCCGCCGCTTTGATGCTCTGCGTTCCGCTTGCATACGCCGCCTTTCCGGGAGACCGCACGAGGCGGCTGGCCGCCACAGCCGCAATCGGCCTCAATCCCGCGGCGATTTGGTGTGCGGTAGAAGGACACAACGACGCGATTGCGCTGGCGGTGGCGCTGATGGGCTTCGCGCTCGTGCGGCGGCGGCTGTTTGGTATCGGCGCCGCGATCGTAGCACTCTCTGGGCTTGTCAAAGCGCCGGGGGCAGCGGCGGCGATTGCGCTTGCCGCAGTCGAGCGTCGTGCACGAACCGGCGCTGTCGCCGGCATCGCGCTCTTCGCGGCGCTCTCGCTTCCATTATTTGTGAGCTTGGTATCGCAGATGGCGCCGCATGGCCAATACGCACCGCAGGCGTCGTTGCAAGCCGCCGTTGCGCCGATAGCACTTCTCGTCTTGGGGAACCAGCGCTGGGCATCATTGGCCGCGCTGCTCGTCGCCGCCGGCGTTTGCGCGTTGCTAGCAAGGGCCGGCGTAACGCGACTGCGACGCCGTGTCGATGAGGGCTGGATTTGGCTGGGGCTTTCCGCTTGGGTTCTAATCCCGAACCCCTACCCATGGTACGGTCTCTGGCTGGTCGCGCTCGCCGCGTTAGCGGTGCGATCGCGTGCCGGCGGCGTCGCCATTGCGCTCTCCTTGACCGCCGCGCTGCGCTATGTGCCCGACGCGATCGCCGTGCCC
>JBAVTZ010000244.1:0-19795 GCA_049696515.1 Candidatus Cybelea sp.
CGCCATCGCCGCCGCGATTGCGAATCGAAAGACGTTTGCGCGGAGGTTTCCCGAGCCAAGCCGCGGCCGTGCGGATTCGCGCAGCCTTCGCTCCAACGCCGGCGATGGCGTCGCCAGCGGCAACGCTCCGGCAAGCGAGGCGGCGACGGCCTCTGCTTGAGCGACGCGCTCCGCGCACTTGGAGCAAAGCGCGATGTGACGTTCGACCTCGCGCGCCGCATCGTCGTCGAGGATCCCAAGCGGATAGAGTTCCGCGTCTTCGCCCAGATGGTCGGTCACGAGCGGCTTCCTTCGGGGCTTGCCAGTTCCGTCTGCAACTTGCGCATCGCCATCGAAATCCGGCTCTTGATCGTGCCGAGCGGAACGTTTAGCTCCTGCGCGATCTCGACATGGGTCTTGTTTCCGTAGTACGCGAGCGTGAGGGCCGCACGCTGTTCCTCGGGAAGCCGCCCGAGAGCGGCCTGCAACCGTTTCGTCTCGACGGGATCGACTACCGGCGGATCGACCGATGTTACGGGCGCAAGGCGAGCCGCTTTCAACTCCCGTGCGTCTCTTCGGCCCTCGCGTCGAACCATTCCGAGCGACTCGTTGCGCACACTGGTAATCAAGTACGCCTTTAACATCTCTCGGTTCCCCGTAAAACGGTTAGGAGAATGCCAGACGCGCACGAGCGCGTCGTGCACGCAGTCTTCGGCGCGTGCGCTATCGGAGACGACATGACGAGCAACGCTGAAAAATAATCGCGACCACAACGCGTACACTTGCTCGAGTCCCGAAGGCCGGCGCGCGGCAAAGGCCTCGACGAGCTCGTCCATCTATCGGCTGACATACGTCCCTGTGGGTTTCACGACCTTGGTATGCCGCCGAGGCTGGTTTCGGATGGCCCGACTCATCCGTCTATGCCGGCGGCGGCATATGCACCCACATGAACACATTCCTCACCGGATTGCGCACGATGCTGCTGGCCGTAAGCCTGACCGCCGGCGCGACTGCCGCTGCCCCGCCTCTCCTTCCTTCCGTCGCCACGGTCCATATCAAAGATTTCAAGTACGGTCCGCCGGCATTGACGGTCCACGTAGGCGACCGCGTCACCTTCGTCAACGAGGACGACGAAGCCCACACGGTGACGGCGACCGACAAGTCCTTCGATTCCGAAGGTCTCGACACCGCCGGCACGTGGCAGCACGTCTTTACCAAACCCGGCACCTACCGCTATTTTTGCGAGCTGCATCCATACATGAAGGCGACGATCGTCGTCCTGCCGGCTGCGCCTGCAAAGTAAAGGAGCTATAAAGATGAAACGCGACGACTTCCTCAAGCACGTTGCTTGGACTGGGACCGGCATCGCCTGGTCTTTGTCGAGCAGCGGGCTCTTCAATGCGCAGCGAGCGCTAGCCGCCGACGGCGGAATCTCTTTCGTGCAGATTAGCGATAGTCATATTGGCTTTTCGCACCCCGAAAACCCGGACGTCGCCGGGACCTTTCAGCAGACCATCAACGCGATCAATGCGATGCCCGTTCAACCAGCCTTCGTCGTCCATACCGGCGACGTCACCCATCTCGCTAAGCCCGCGCAGTTCGATACCGCGAAACAGATACTCGGGACGCTCAAGGCCCCCCTTATCGTTCTCCCCGGCGAGCACGACGTCATCGGGACGCCGGCAGCGTACTTCGCGGCTTTTGGCCAGAGCAATGCGCCTAAGGGCTGGTCTTCCTGGGATCAAAGCGGCGTGCACTTTCTCTCGCTCGTCAACGTCTTCAACTTCGAGATCGACGGTAAGCTCGGCCCCGAGCAGCTCGACTTCGTCGAAAAGGACCTCGCGGCGCAAAAAAGCTCAACGCCGATCGTCGTCTTCGCGCACGTTCCGCTCTACGCGCTCTTTCCGCCGTGGGGCTGGACGACGGAGGACGGCTCGCGCGTCCTGGCCGCGCTGCGCCGCTTCAACGCCGTAACCGTGCTTAACGGACACATCCATCAGATCGTCCAGCATACCGATGGCAACATCCGGTTCGCAACCGCCGCCTCTACCGCATACCCGCAGCCCGCACCAGGCACCGCGCCTAAGCCCGGCCCGTTGCAAGTCCCAAGCAGCAAGTTGCTGAGCGTTCTCGGGTACCGCAGCGTGGAAATCGCACGCAACGCCGCGACAATCGCCGATCACTCTCTCCAAACCTAACGACATTACAACCAAACCTTACAAAGGAATAGCAAAGTGTTAACTTCTCTGATTCTAAGCTCTTTCATTGGACTCGCTTCGGCGCCGCCAATCGAACTCGCAAGTTGCGAAGTGTCCAAACCCGTCGCCATATGGAGTAATAATGACGACCCAGCTGACGTCGGCGGCGCGTCTGCCTTACATGTCCGCTTCGCCGATATTGCTGCCGAACCAATCTCGCGGGTGACCTTCACCCTCGACGACGGCGCGACGATCAACGACGTTGGGAAATTCAGCCCTGGGATCGCCATCGACCATAACCTTCGACTGGCGAGCACCGCAGCCACGTCCTGCGCCATCTCCGCGGTCACATTTGCAAACGGAACAACATGGGATACTAAGTAACATGCCCGGCCGCGCGTGCAGCGACGCGGGCATAGCAAAGTTAGCCTGCGATGTGGAATGCGAAGAATAAGACCGCTTGGGCGATCACAAACGCAACCGGGAGCACGATGCCGGCCAGCCGGCGTACGAATAAAGCGCTCTCCGCCGAGCGATTGATCTGTAGAAGATGGGTTCCGACGATCGTGGCGATAGAGATGACGACGAAAATGAAACATGTGAATAAGAGCGCGTCGATATAGGTGATATATTCGGTTCGCGGTAAGAGGGTGGTGGCTGTGATATTGAAAGCGACGACGATCAGAAGCGTGGCAACGGCAGATTGGAGCTGGTCTTTGGTTTTGAACTCCTCGTGCGAAAGCCAGAACGTTACCCAAGAGATAATTACCAGCAGTAAAAGCGGCACGATGAATTTTAAAACATATGACTTGGAGTTACGTCGCACCTTGAGCCCAAACTCCACGTCGCTCGTGCGGCCGGCAGTTCCCGCGACGGTACCTGCACGTTGGGTAAGGGAAAGCGCCTGCCAATGCGCGAGACCAACGTACGCTCGGTTCCACAACGCTGAGCCCCGGCGATCCGGCTTCAGAATCGTGCGATCCAGGTCGTCACCGCTGGCTTGAACGATGAGCGGCAAGACTTGAGTGTCAAATGGAAAGCGACGCAAATCTGAGTTGGTCGAAAGAGTCGCGGTAAACGTTTGCGCGTATATCACGGTTCCGTCCGGCTCGGCATAGAGATCGACGAAGCGGAAAGTGGTCGGCGTTTCTTCATTCGTGAATTCAAAGTCCGGCTTCCACATATTGGCGGGCAACTCGCGAAAAAGCTGACCTCGTCCGCGCGGCCGGTACCGAAGCTTTCGATCGTTCCATTTTGCGACGAGCAACCCCGTAACTTGCCAGTTTTCCTTCACCTCGTCGATGGCGATGATGTTTCGGATCACAAGCCCGACATGAACGACCATCGGGCGCGCCTGAGTCGGCTCGGTCCCTACCGTGGACGCAAGCGCGGCGGTCTCGCATGCATAAAAGGCTAGGGCCGTAAGCAAGGGTAGGACCATGAAATAGCGTTTGAACGCCGGGAGCACATTGTCGCATTCGTCGCGTCGGGCGGGGATGCCCCGCAGGAACATCGGTACGTTCGCCTTATTTATCGGTGCGTTGTGATAAGAGCGGTTCGATGCATCGTCTGGCCGTCAGCCGTGCTGCTTTTTTGGGCTAGTGCAAGCGGCACATGTCTGGCGGACGGCGCAAAACTCACCGGCGGCATCGAGCCGGCATATACGGCCTGCCTTAGCGACCCATCCTCGTGCCGCAGCGTAGTGCGAACGCAGTTTCGCCTCCAGTACAAGCTGATCGCCGTTCGCGGGTTCTCGGTCCGAATCAAGGTTTTGCGTGGTTACCAGATGGGCCTGGATGACGATAAGGACGACGGGCCGAGCGAGGAAGAGCAGGCGAGCAAATTCGACCCGCCCTTTGACGCCGTTGACGTGAAACTGCGATTCAGCGGACCGGACGGGCGCGACCATCTCGAGGTCCGAGCCGGCTACGCATATCAGCATTCCGACCCGAACGCCGTCGACGGCTATCACACGCCCTATCTTTCCGGAGACTATTACTTCGGGCCACCCATACCGTCGGGGTGGGGCGGCCTGTCGCGTCGCTGGGACGTGCTGCTGAAGATTTCGCAAACTGACTTCGCCATGGCAACTCGGCTACACGAAGATCTCGACCAATTCGTAACGACCTATACCATTCCACTCAACACCACTGGCTCGTCGCGCCTGTATACGTCGTTCGCACGTGAGTTGCGATTCAGCGGGAGCAACACCGTTCTGACTCCTTCCAATCGTTTTGACCTTGGCATGACTCGAAACCCAGCGCGGTGGCTAGAACTTTATGGGCGGGTCTCGGTCTATGCGACACGGGGCGTGCCAGGCGCCACCAAGGTGGTCGCGGGAGTCGACATCACGATCTGATCCTTGCCGACGGTGCCACAGCCGGCAAAATGTATTTGGGGACGAACACCCGTTGTGGCACATACAGAACGCGATCGGAGTAGTTCCCCCCGTAAAATGCGATCAGCAGGTCGAGCTTGGGAATACCCATCACGATTTGACCGCCGTTGCCGCCGGCGAAGAACGCTTCGACGGTCCCTCCGCGATAGGGATACCGAACGACCCACCACAGGTATCCGTAGCGGATTCCGCGGAGGTCATAGCGCGGCGCTGTCGAGTCGGCCGCCCATCGTGCGCTGACGATGCGACGCCGGTGCCACGTCCCCCCGTTGAGGATAACCTGTCCGATCTTCATAAAATCGCGCGGTAGGAATCGCACGCCGCCGCCCATGTACGGCACTCCGGTCGGGGTGAGATTCATGTAGTAGCGGTGGATGTCGAGCGGCCGCGCCAGCAGACGATCGACGAGACTCGGAAGCGGCTCGCGTGCTGCCGCGCTGATCACGTCGCCGGCCAGATTCGCTGCAGCCGAGCAGTAGGCGAGGTGCGTGCCGGGTTCGTACAACATAGCAAGCCCGAGCGCGTAGTGATACCAGTCGCGATCCACGCTCTGAGATTGCATCGTGTCTTCGTTGCCGCGCGAGTTCGGGTCGCTGTCGTTGCAATCGAAGCCGGGCGACATCGTCAACAAGTTGCCAAGCGTCATGCGCGCCCTGCGCGGATCCGCCACGGCGGCACCGTGAATCCCGAGCGTCGCATAAACTCTGGTTGAAAGCGAAACCGGAATCCCTGCCTGGATCGCAGCCCCCGTTAAGAGCGACGTGAAACTCTTGCTCGCGGAACGCGTATCGTGCGGCACGTCGCTCGAATAGCCGTGAAAGTACTCTTCGAGGACCAGGCGCCCATGTCGTGCCAGCAAGACGGCGTGGATGTTCGAGGAGTGCACGGAATCGTCGGGCATATCGGCCAGCATCGCTACGAAGCGCTCGATAAGCGGACGCGAGATGCCCTGATGCTCGAGCGTGTCGACCGGCCATCCGTCGTCGAGCTGCGGCGGGCGATGGTACACGTAGGGTTCGGGCGATTGCGCGCGCGCATAAAACCAGCTGTCCTTGCCTGCCCGAGAGAAATCGAACGTCCGTCCGATGTGTGGAAAGTAGAGCGAGAGCGCGCCACTGTCGCCATGGAGCGTTCCGGTCGCGATGGGCGTGGAACTCGGTGCAGGCGAAGCGCCTTGCAACGCGACATCGTTCCCCGAGATGGAGAGCCGGTCGGCACTCATGAATAAGCCTTCGTTTCGATCCGGGTTACGAATGAAAGCGCCTAGTGAGCCATCGGTTCTCGGCTGTACGACGAGGTAGTAGGTCGATGTGTCCGCCAGCGGCACGACGTCGCCCGTCCATTGGTCTGAGGCCACGCGTCGCAAATGCAGCGGAAACATGTACGGCTGCAGGACGACGCCCGCGCTCTGCGTCCAGAAGCCCGAGATGGAGCCGTCGCCGGAGAGTTGCCCGGCGAATTCTGCGCTGCCGTCGGAGAGGCCAAATGCAATGCGCCCGGACAGCGGGCGAAATCGCGCAGACCTGCCCGCGATCGAAGCCGACCACGCGTCGGGGCGCCGCACGACCGTAAGCAGTCCTCGCGTCGTCGGTCCAAAGTCTAATCGCGCTTCCCAGATACCCGCGAACGACGACGGCGAAGAGACCGCGGCTAATAGGAACAGGATCAGGCCGACTGCCGGCAAGTGCGATGCTTTCACGTGCCCAGCATAGGCTGTTACCTGATTCCTTGGCCTAAAAAACTTCTTACCGCGAGGCTGCAGGCACGGCGCGCGCCCCGCTTTAAACCAAAAGATTAGTTAAAGACGTTATACGTGGACGATTCCACGTCAGGCGAGGGAACGGACATGGAAGACCCTATCTACATCGGCGCGTTCACGCTCGACTCCAAGAGGCGCCTCCTCCTGCGGGACGGCCAGCCGGTTACACTCGGGCCAAAAGTTGTCGAGACTTTGACAGTCTTGGTCGAGAGCGCGGGTGAGCTCGTCACTAAAGACGAGCTCATGGATCGGCTCTGGCCGAATCAGTTCGTTCAAGAGGCGAACCTGGTTCAAAATGTCCACCGCTTGCGCAGGGTGCTCGCGCTGGGCGGCTTGGAAGGAGCCATAGAAACAATGCCCTGTCGCGGCTACCGCTTCATTGCCACAGTAGGTAAGCCGCCAATGAAGCCGGCCCCAGCGCGCGTCAGGAACCCGTTCCTATGGGCCTTGGCGGTTGTGCTCGTCACGTTCCTCTTCGGTCGACTCGCCTCCCCGCCGGTTCACGCCTTTGCTCCTCTGCATCCGGAGTCGCAGCGATCCTATGCGCTCGGGCGCTACCATCTGAACCTACGCTTCTCGGAAGAACAGGCGGATCAAAGCGTGCCGTATTTTCGCCGCGTCGTACAACTCGATCCGTCAAATCCCTTGGGGTACTCCGGGTTGGCGGACGCCTATCTCGCGCGCTTCGATACGGCGTGCAACTCCGTATTGACGAACTGTCGCGGCACCGCCGCGCTGGTTATGGCGAACGCACGCAAGGCCGTCGCGCTCGGGCCGAACTCGCCGCAAGCGCACACGTCGTATGCCATGGCGCTCTACGTCTTCAATAAGGACTACGCGCACTCCGATGCTGAGTTCAGGGAGGCAATCGCTCTCGACGGCAGCTATGGCCTGGCACACCATTGGTACGGAAACTCGCTGCTCATGCGCGGTCTCTTCGCCGTAGCGCGTTCTGAATACCAAGCGGCAATTTTCCTCGAACCCACCTCGCCTACGACGTACGCGTGGTTGGCGGAAGATGAATACCTGAGCCGCCACTACGATCAGGCCATCCGGTATGCGCGCGAATCGCTGGCGCTCTATCCGTCGCGTCCGCTTTCATGGGTACTGCTCGGTCTCGCCTACGAGCAATCCGGCAACTCAAAATCGGCCCATGCGGCGTTCAGCTTCCTGCCAGGCGCCCTACCGCAGGCATTTGACGCGGAGCTGTATGCTAGCACCGGAAGGCGAAATGAAGCGCGTAAACAGCTCGATCTCGCTCAACGTCAATCGGATGGACTGGGAGCGCTCGAACTCGCGCTTGCATGGAATGCGATCGGCGATCGAGCCAAAGCTAACGCCGCTCTGCGCCGAATCCACGCCGAAAATTGGATACAGCGGCGCCTCGCCGAAATGGATCCTCGTATGCAGCAAGGCGTTCTTCGCTAACCGCTACCGGCTAGCGACGCTAGAGCTGTTGCGCCGGAGTGGTTGCGATACCGATGTTACCGCTCGATGCCGAGATGCCGTTTGTGATTTTGTTGACCAGCGTCAAGGCGCTCGGCCGATAACGAAATACGTCGATCTCATTAAGCCCGTAGTCGGCCACGTAAATGCGCGTGGACTCTTTGTTGAAGGCGAAGTAGTACGCGTCGCCCGGCAGCGCAAGCTGGTGAATCGGCTTAGGGTTGCCGACGTCGTAGACGTTGAGCATAGCAGCGTCCTGATCGATGACGACCAGGTGGCCGTCGCGATCGAATCCAACGCCGCCGGCCGCGTGCAATGAGATATGCATACCTGTGCCCTTGCCTGAGCCCGACTTGAACTCGACGACGCCGCCACTACCGCTGCCCAAATTGGCGTTGCAAGACACGAAGAGGTTGCCGTTTCGATCGAGCGCCACGCCGATCACGTGGTTAAAGTGCTTGTTCGTCAGCGTCTTCGTGGGGCTGCTCGAGCCCGGCGCATATATTACCACGTTGCCCGGTGCAAACATTGGTCCAAAGACATTGGCCACGTACACCGTGCCGTCCGGAGCGACCGCGACGTCGGCGGGAAACTCACCCGGATCGTTGAGGGTAGCCGTTGGCGAATTAGAACCGCGGGCGTAAACGAGGACGATTTTATCTTCGGTGTTCGCGACGTACAGATCGCCGGCCGCATCGGTCGCCATGCCCTCCGGACTTGCAAGGCTGCCAGAAAGACTTCCGCCGACGGGGTTGTTAGGACCGGTGCCTTTGACGTAATAGTCGATGCTGTCGTTTGACGCCAACGCGCCGAAGATCAACCCTGCGCCCTCACGCTTCAGCGGGCCGTCAAACTCCGCAGTACGCACGGTTGCGCCCGGCGATGCGTTTGATGACCCAGCGCCGTAGCAGCCCGCAAGGAGCGCCCACGCAACCAGCGAGAACACCGTGAACAGACGCATTCGTGAGCATTCGTAGATACGAGAGCGCTGCCCTGTTCGGCAAACGTCTAGGACCTCTCGCGCATTAGCTTTCGGAAGGAACGGGTGCGTCGCTTGCGATCAAACCTTCGGATCGAAGATGCGACCAGAATGCAGCCGGAATCTTCGTCTTGAGCGACGTGTAGTCCGCGAGCACCTGC
This sequence comes from Candidatus Cybelea sp., assembly GCA_049696515.1. Classification (GTDB taxonomy): domain Bacteria; phylum Vulcanimicrobiota; class Vulcanimicrobiia; order Vulcanimicrobiales; family Vulcanimicrobiaceae; genus Cybelea. The sequence goes on from JBAVTZ010000244.1 coordinate 8,921, forward strand.
TGAGGATTTGCGCACCCGACGACCAGAGCAGCCGCGACGTCCGGTGTGGCCGAGAAATGCAGTGCGGCGGTACGAAGGTCGACGCCGTACCCCGCTGCGATCGCGCGCAGCCGATTGCGCTTCTCGATCGTCTCAGCGGGGATTCTGTAATTATCCTGGCCGTAATTGAATCGCGCGCTGCCGCTGATAAAACCGGCGTTGAGCGACGAGCCGACTACGAACTTCATTCCGTGCTCGCGCGCCTTTGGAAAGACCTGGCGCAGCGCGTTCTCATGATCTATCAAGGAATATTGACGCGCCAGTAGACAGATGCCGGCGTCGGCGACGTCCATTAGCTTGAGAATTGGTTCGGGCGAGTTGACGCCTAGCCCCCAGTCCTTGATCAGGCCTTCGTCGCGCATCTTGGCAAGTGCCGGGAACGCCCCCTTACGCGCAATCTCGAACTGTTCTTCCCACGACCCCGGCAGCCACGGATTATCCGGAGAGAGATCGTGAACGAAGACGACGTCGAGCGCGTCGACGCCTAACCGCTGCAGACTGTCTTCGATCGAGCGCCTGACGCCGTCGCGGGTGTAATCGTAACGGAGATTATTGGGCGATGGCGTGAATGGAAAATACTCTTTCGCGTTGTTGGCGCGCGACGCCGTGAGTAATTTGCCGACCTTTGAGGAGAGGACGAACTCACTCCGCGTCTGTTTGTGCAAAAAGCTGCCCAGGCGCCGCTCTGCAAGCCCCAATCCATACCACGGCGACGTGTCGTAGTAGCGCACGCCGGCGCTCCAAGCCGCTTCGATTGTAGCGTAGGCGACCTCATCGGTGACGTACGCGAATTCGTTGCCGAACGGGACGCCGCCGAGACCAAAGCGCTTCCCCTCAAAGATTGCCGAAGCGTCCACCGATGGGCCTATTCCTGCAGTTGCAACCAGACTACTGCCCTTAAGCTTCTGTTGCTCTGCAAGCAACCAATATGCCGCACAGCTTGAGACGGCAAGAAAGCGAAAGGTCGGGCATGAGCATTCGTCGTAAGTCGTGCAAACCCCAGGCGGTTCATTGAAAGGCTAATGAGTTGAATTTTTCACGACTAACTTTGATCGCGGTCCTGTCTGCTGCGCTATCGGCGTGTTCCAGCTCCACGCAGTCGTTCGCGCCGGCCGGAACCGCCGCGAGCTCTGCGGGTAAGACTGCCGGCTCCATGGATTCCTGGCATCGTTCGCTCGCGCAAAATCGATTACCGGGTGCGGGATGCTTTAAGGCCATATATCCATCCCTCGAATGGAATCGTATCGCTTGCGTCACTCCGCCGCGAATTTGGTTCCCAGTTCCGCCTTCGCGTCGCCCAAGGTTGGGGCAGGCTGTCGGCGACGGTCTCGACTTTACGGCCGACACGAGCCCAAATCTCATCTCCACCGCGATCGGCGCGTTTCCGAAAGTCCAAGGCGTGAAAAGCGTGCAAAGTGAAGGCGGCTCCGGCAACGGTCTAAACGACTATACGATCCAGCTGAACTCGTACTTCTTCCAGAGCTCCGCCTGCGGCAGTATTAAAAATTGTGTCGGTTGGGAGCAGTTCGTCTACGCAAATCCGCCGGGCTCGAGTCAAGGATTTCTGTTCATTCAGGATTGGCTAGTCGCTACGGTACAATCCGGCTTGACCGGCTGCCCGCCGGGCAAAGGTTGGCAGTTCCTTGGCATTGGATGCGTGCAGAATAGCCCATTCGGAGTTAATATTCCCAACATCTCCATCACGGATCTGAAGCAAGTGATCGAGACCGGCACTGCGTCCCCAAGCGGTGATAGCATCTTCCTTTCGGTGGGTCCCACGGAATACGGCATGCAGAACGTGCAGGGCGACGGTATCGTCGATCTCGCTCCGAACTGGAAGGGTGCAGAGTTCAACGTTATCGGTGGCGGCGGCGGCTCTAGAGCGGACTTCAATTCGGGGTCGAAGATCACCGTGAGCCTGCAAACCGACACCGGCCTCAAGAAGAAGCCGACGTGCCCGGCTAACAGCGGAACGACCGGCGAATCGAATAACCTCTTCTTCGTGAAGGCGCCCAAATCGCCGGCGAAGTTGCCGTTTCCCTCCATCGAGTTCACCATGAAGAGCGCGAGCAACGGCAAAGCGACGTGCGACACAGTGAGAGGCACCTAGTCAAGCGCCCCAGATCGGTTATCACACTGAACCTAGAAGCCGGCGCGTCTCGCGCCGGCTTCTGCTTCGCCTAATCCCGCGTAGCGCTAGAGGTTGCGTGTGGGAACGAAATCGCTGATACCGTTCGGGGTTCCCCAGCCGGCTGGCCCGGAATAGACGCCGTCGGCACCGGTTCCAGCGGTGCATAAGTACTTCGGTCTGCAAGTGCCGTTCTTGCCGCTCGTAATTGCATTGAGGCCCGAGCCCTCGAGTGCCCATATCCTGCCTGCCGCCCTCGGACCTAGCCTCGAAGCGTGGCCCGCCAGCGCGTAGCCTGAAGCAATGATCGGAGTGGCAACGCTCGTGCCATAGACGCTTATCCAGTACTCGTTGTTGCCGCCGAATAGAGAATCATAAACCGAGACGGTGTTAGCTTTGCTTGCCGTTGCCGAAATATCGGTTTCCGTTCGGCCGGCGCAGCCCAAGTCGTTCTGCCAGGCGGGTTTTACAAAGGTGCTGCATCCAGAACCGGTCCCGCTCCAGACGGTCTCCGAGACGCGCTTGCCGCCCGAGAGCACCAGATCGGTTCCTCCCACGCAAACTACCGTCGGATACGCGCACGGCTCGTAGACGCCATAACCGCTGTCCAACGAAGCCACGGTCATGACGACGCCTCTTTTATCGAAGCTCGATTGGTCTGACTGTTTGCTGTCGGTGCCGCCCCAAGAATTATTCACGATGTGGGTAAGGGAGGCCGCGGTTCGCACTCCGGTGTCCAGGTCGGCAAAACTATTGGTTTTCGTCACTACGAGGACAATATGGCACTTGGGGCACAGCGCTGAAACCATATCCAGGTCGAGCGAGATCTCGAGGTCCCAGTTATTCGGGTTGGGATCCGGTGGTATTTTCTTGCCGCCATGTTCATTCACGATTTTTAGGCAGCCATTCGCGATAGTGCATTTGGGAAGCCCGTAGTGCGAACGATAGACTTGCAGATCTTTCTCTGCATGCGAGTCGGCCGGACCATCCGTAATCGCAACGGTTTGTCCCGCTCCGGCTGTGTCTGACGGATAATTATAGGCCCCTTGCAAGTCGGCGGGGCCGTACCCCGGCGGCGATTCATAGAGCGGGATGATAACCTTGCCGTTGCTGACGATCCCGCTCACCATGAGAGCACATCTTGCAAAACCGGGGCCGTCATCGGGACAGATCGCTCGGGGCCGGCTAAGCGCGACTGGCCGGAGCCCTGAGAACGGGGATTGCGCGGACTGGCCCGACTGCGTAAATGGGACAGGCGAAGTTCCGTGGCTGGAACATGCAGCCAGCGCAAAAAGAACCGTCACAAACCAAAGACTCTTCCGTATCGTGCGCATGCCGCGGCACTTCAGCGAGGAATTGGCGCCTCCCTTGCATCCCAGCACCCCCGTGCCGGCTCGCGCACTAAGCAGGTCACAGGCTTGAGGCGGCGTTGGCTATGAATGCCGCGACCTGTTGCGGCCGCGAAAGCATAACTACGTGGCTGGAGTCGAGCTCGAGCGTCTTCCGTGCCTTGATTTTTCTGGCGAGGGCCCGCTCGAGGTTCGGATCGATCATGCGATCGCGTTTTGCAACGATGTACCATGACGGTTTCGTCTTCCATGCCGCGACCGTGACCTTCGTGCCGAAGCAGGCAGCCGCGATCGGACCCTGCGTTACCGCCATTACAGCGGTCACGTTAGAGGGTAAGTCTTGCGCGAAGTCCGAGGCGACTGCAGACGGCGGAAGCGCCAGAAAGCCGGCGGCATCGGGCTTTAGTATGGCTATGCCCGGGGGTGTTGGGTATCCCTGCGTCATCTCGCTAAACGACTCTCCCGCATTCGGTGCACCGGCGGCCGCGAAGACCAGGCCAGCCACTTTAGGATCCGTTCCTATTTGCGTAATCACGGCTCCGCCCCAGGAATGACCGACGAGCAATACGCGCCCGTCTTGATTATCGATGGCACGCTTCGTCGCCGCAACGTCATCATCGAGCGACGTTAATGGATTCTGGACCGCCGTAACGGTAAATCCCCTCGCCCGTAACAGCGGAATGACCTTCGACCAGCTCGACCCGTCGGCAAAAGCGCCGTGAACGAGTACGATGTTCCTTACGCCGCTCGGGTGGCCGCTCCCCTGGGCAAAGCCGTTTGCGTTGAGCGCCGCTGCCGCGAGCACCGCAATCGCAACCAGCGTACTCATTTTAAATTTCCGTACCATTAAAACACTCCTCAGTTTTACCTCTACGTTAGTGGCCCACGCTTTGGCCGCCATCAACGTGCAGAATCTCCCCGGTTACGAGCTCCGCAAACTCGAGGAACAGCACCGCGTTGACGATATCGCTCACCTGAGCCATCCGGCCGAGGGGGTGAAATTTCGCTAGTGCTTCGTGGGTCTCAGCTGAGTGCATCGGCGTCTTGACATGTCCCGGCGCGACCGCGTTTACGCGAACGCCGCGTGAAGCATATTCGATCGCGAGAGCTGTTGTCGCATAGTTGAGGCCGCCCTTGGTCACTGCGGCGAGGAAGGCCGGAATCTGCGAGCTTGGATGATCGACCAAGCTGGCCGTAATGTTGACGACGTGCCCCGACTTTTGACGGGCCATTTGGGCCATTGCCGCCTGCGTAATGCGAAAGAAGCCGCCGAGGTTGGTGCCAATCGCGTTCGCGAAATCGGCTTCCGTGTAGTCGGTAAATGGCTTACCGATGAATATGCCGGCGTTGTTTACAAGTGAGTCTACTCTGCCAAACTGCTTAACAGCCTCGGCGACGACGTGTTCGCCGACCTCCGGACTCGAAATATCGCCGGCGATCGTCGCGATGCCTGAATCGCCCGACGGTTTAATCGATCTCGAGGTGGCGACTACGGTATAGTTCCGATCTCTAAATCCCCGCACGAGGCCGGCGCCAATACCTTGCGAAGCACCGGTTATAATCACAACTTTGTTATCCACGATTAAAAAGATCTGCCCGCTTAAACGGTCTGAACAGCCGGCTGGCAGACGAATTTTGCTGCCTCCACTATCACATTGGTCACCGCCTGTGGCTGAGACACCATAATTGCGTGTGAGCCCCGCAGCTCGGTGACCTTCGCGCCAGCCCGTTCGGCCATCGAGCGAACGATGTCGGCACCGGCACCCACGTCCTCAGTGGCGATGATTGCCCAGGATGGCAGTGTTTTCCAAGCGACGGGCCCCGAAGTATCGGCAAATGCATTGGCCGCAATTGCTCGCTGCTCGGCAGCCATCAGCCGAGTGCGCTCTTCCGGCACGTCGGCGGCAAACCCCCGGCGGAAGTGAGCTGGATCGAGCGTGTACTCGGGTGCGGTTTCCCCATTCAAGCCGGTTGGATACTGACGTTCGATGAGCACCTGATTGATAATGCTGTCTTTCGAATGCACGTCGGCGAGGCGCTCGCCTTCCTCGGGAATCAACGCTGCGACGTATACAAGACCGATGACGTTTGAGGCTTTAGCCGCAGCATTACTCGTCACGGCTCCGCCGTACGAATGGGCAACGAGTAGCACAGGACCTTCGATCTGATTGATAAAGCTCGCGATGTAGGCAGAATCGGAGTGGACGCCGCGCAAAGGATTGGGCGGAGCGAGCACATCATAGCCCTGCTCCTGCAAACGTCCGATAACTCCGTTCCAACTGGACGCGTCGGCGAAAGCACCGTGCACGATTACGATGGTTGGTTTTGGGTTCATTAAGGCATCTCCTAAACTTCGGGTCCGGTCGATTGATGGATTTGGACCGGTTTAGGGAGGCTAGCACGACGCGCGTCCATTGTCTGGCCACTAATAGTGTGCAGACGCGAACGGGTCCGGAACGCCTAGACGGGACTACAAAAGATGGCGCGCTCGGCTACGCTGTGGAGCTCCTCGAAGGTCGGCTCGGGGAGATCGTGCTCGGGGTCGATCACGATCGACTTCAATCTCACTGCTAGCATTGAGCCAACGATGGCGCGCGCCATTCCAGGCGGGTCTGGGATCGCTGCAACCTCAACGTCGTTGAGCTCTCGCAAGAAGGCTTCCAGCTGCGCAAACGGGTCGTGTGTCATGAGCGACTTCGCGCGCTTTACCGCTAGTTTGCCGCGCTGCCCGGCGAGTAGCGCGCGGCGAATTGCACGTTGCTGCCCGATCGAACGGTAGTGCGCTTCATACCAGCGATGGAAGGCCGCGCGTGCCTCTTCCATGGTGCGCGCCGCTCCATCGAGCGCGGGTAAGGACCCCATCGCTTCGTCGGCAATACGCGCCAGCGCGGCGCTAAAGAGCTCGCGCTCGTCTGGGAAATAGCGGTAAAACGTGCTCCGCGAGACGCCCGCCTCGCGAGCGACGACTGAGACGGTGACGTGCTCAGGATCGCGAAACTCGAGCAGCTTCGCGGCCGCTATAACGATGTCGTCCTTCGTGACGTGCTTGCGCCCTGCGCGGGTGGGCGCCCGCACCGCGCCACCTTCAACCGCGCCCACGTACGTCCACTTGGACTTTCGTCGTTGGCTTTCCGGATCTCGATAGGCCTCGACCGCGTAACGGTACTCGTGCCCTTTGATCCGCTTGGTCACCTCGTATGCCATCGTGCGCCTCCAACGCCTGCCGTTACCCGTACTGCTTGTGGGTATGACCACTTAATTTCGGCGGGGTTTGCACCGCGGGGCCTGTGGGCGAGGGGCCTTCTCGGGCGAGCTAGGTCTGGCTTATGGCTTCCTCGATCGAGTCCACCCGATCGGGATAGAAGGCCAAATATTCTTTGATTTCGTCCACGGCGTCGTACGGCGCCTCGTACGTCCACACCGCGTTCTTACCGCGACCGCCGGCGATCGTGATGTTGTAATAGGCAGCGTCGCCCTTGTACGGGCAGTAGCTTTGGTTGTCGCTTCGCTCCAGGATCGACATATCCACGTCATCACGCGGGATGTAGTGGACCGGGGGGTAGTCACTCTCGCGTAGCGTCAAGGCGCGCTTTGTATCGGCAACAACTCGCCCCGAGGCGATGACCCGAACGTGCGATCCGTTACGCTCGATTGCAATAGGATGTTCCGAGTTTGGAATTTTAACTGTTTTCATGATGCGGTAATTCCTCCGTTCACGTCGATGATTTGTCCGGTGATAAATGCGGCTTTGTTCGAGGCGAGGAACGCGATCGTGTCGGCGATCTCCTCGACGGTTCCCGCACGTTTGAAGGGAACGCGTCCTACTAGAGCGGCCTTTCTTTCGTCGCTGCCGGCAAAACGGCTGAGCAGTTCGGTGTCGACCGGACCCGGCGCTACGGCGTTCACGCGCACGCCAAACGCCGCAGCCTCGAGCGCACCCGCTTTCGTCAACCCTTCAACGGCGTGTTTGCTGGCGGCATAGACCGATGCATCCGGCGAGCCACGATGTCCGTTCGTCGATGAGACGTTGACGATGCTGCCCGATCCTTGCGGCTGCATTACACGCAACTCGTGCTTCATGCTGAGCAGCGTCCCCAGCACGTTGGTGTCGAACGTCGCCGCATAGCTTTCCGCGCTCTGCGCGGTGACCGGCCCGGGTTGCCCCTCGGTTCCCGCACTGTTCACGGCGACGTCAAGGCGCCCAAAGCGCCCGACGGTTCCGTCCACCAGATCGCGCACATCATCGTCGCTGCGAACGTCGACGCGAATGAACTCTGCCTCCGAACCGAAAGCGCGCAACTCCGCAACGACCTCCTTGCCGGCGTCATCACGCCGCCCGCCCACAACGACCTTCGCGCCTTCCTTGGCGAAGGCGAGGGCCGCGGCGCGCCCGATGCCGCTGAGTCCACCCGTGATCAAGACAACCTGACTATTCATCCTACTTTGATTCGGATTCGGGGAAGGTCGCCCCGAACATCGGCAGCCCGCTCACGGACGTCTCGCGCGTCGCTTCGTCCTCGATGACGTCCCAGTGTTCGGCGAGACGCCCGTCCTCGACCCGCACGACGTCGAGCACGATCCAATTTGCGGGTTGGCCAATGCCGCTAAACCGGCCGTGCAACATCAGCATATCACCCTCAGCGAGGATCACGCTGTTTTCGTACTTCAGCGTGGGTGGCAAACTCTTGATCAGGCCGAACAAGCCTTCGCGTCCGGGCGGAATATGCGCGCTATGCTGGATGTAGTTCGGCGACCAAAACCTCTCGGCCGCGTCATAGTCCCTTTTGTTGAACAGCGTGTCGAAGGCTTCGAGCACCAGGGCTTTATTTTTGGCTTCTGCCGATTCGGGCATCGTTCGTCTCCAAACTTTTTCGGGTACAGCCGCTCGCTGCGGCGGTAAGCTCACATCCTAATACGACCGGCCGTCTTATGTCACCTGAGATTGTCGTACGGCGCTGCGCTTGCTCGATTGACTCGGCCGGCTTAAACGCCTTTCACGGATCGAGGGAGTCCAGCGCGAAATGGGACGGGATGGCAATCGTCGCGTTCTTGCGCGGGGCGAACGTTGGGGGACATCGACGTTTTCGTCCATCGCTCGTGGCCAAGGAGCTAGCGCGTTTTGACGTCGTCAACGTCGGAGCCACGGGCTTGTTCATCGTTCGCAACCCTGGCTCCGGCCAAGCATTTCGCTCGGCGCTCGTGAATAGTTTACCGTTCGATACGCAAGTGGTCTTCTGCGAGGGTGCGGACCTGCTCGCTCTCGAGAGCCGCTCGCCGTTCCAACGAATCGCGGTAGATCGGGATCACGTTCGCTTCGTTAGTATCCTCACAGGCCCGATACCCCGACGGATGCCCAGGATGCCGTTCGGAATCCCCTCGAACGACGATTGGTACGTGCGCATCGTCGGTCGGAAAAGGCAGTTCGTTTTCGGCATCTACCGGCGCCACATGAAGACGATTTCGTATCTCGGCCAGATCGACAAAGCGCTGGGTGCGCCGGTTACGACGCGAAACTGGAATACGATCGACGCGGTGCTGAAAGTTCTGAAGACCTAGGCCGCACAATCGCCGGTTATGTCGGCGAAGCTATGCTGTTGAGTTCGGCAAGCGCGTCAGCCGGTAGGCGCAGCGCCGCACCGCTCACGTTCTCGTACAGATGCTCTACCGACGAGGTACCGGGGATGAGAAGAATATTCGGAGAGCGCTGTAGCAGCCACGCGAGGGCGACGCCCATCGGCGTCGCACTCAGGCGTTCGGCGACCGAGTTCAGCGTAGAGGACTGTAGCGGCGTGAACCCCCCGAGCGGAAAGTAAGGGACGTAAGCAATTCCTTGCGCGGCGGTAGAGTCGATCAGGTCGTCGTCGCCTCGGTTCGCGATGTTGTAGAAGTTCTGCACGCAAACGACCGGTGCGATGGACTGGGCTTCGGCAATCTGTTCCGCCGAGACCGTGCTGACACCGAGATGTTTGATTAACCCTTCCCGTTGCAATTGCGCGAGCACGCTGAACGGCTCCGCGATCGAGCCTGGCTCCGCCTCGCTTAGCCCACCTACCCGGAGGTTCACCACGTCGAGTGAGTCGAGGCCGAGATTTTTTAGGTTGTCGTATACCGCTTGACGCAACTCTTCGGGAGCTAACGCTTGCGGCCAGCCGCCCCGCTCATCCCGGCGCGCCCCGACCTTTGTGACGACGTGCAGATCCCTCGGATACGGATGTAGAGCCTCTTTGATGATTTGATTGGTAATGTGCGGACCGTAATAGTCGCTCGTATCTACGTGCGTAATGCCCAGATCGATCGCCTCGCGTAAGACGGCTATGGCAGCGTTCCGGTCGCGCGGCGGCCCGAAGACGTGCGGGCCTGCCAGCTGCATCGCACCGTACCCCATGCGGGTCACCGTCAGGTCATCCGTCAGGGCGAACGTTCCTCCGGAAAGGGCTCTTTTATTATGCAACTGCTGTCCTTTCAAAGTAGTGCCCGCGATCGAGATCCGCAAGAAGTCCGGGGTGGGTCGCGCTCCATCCGAGCCACTGCCGCGTTAAAGCGCTTGACGCCGGCACATCGATGGTCGCGAAGCGTGCGAGGAATCCGAAATGATCGCCGGCTTCTTCGAGCGATTTCGACACTATCGGCACGCCCAGCTGCCGCCCGATTACGGCGGCGATTTCTCGAAAGGGCACCCCCTCGTCGCCGACGCCATGATACCGCGCTCCTGCGGAGCCTTTCTCGATTGCGAGTTTGAAGAGATGCGCGGCGTCACGGCGGTGCACCGCCGCCCAGCGGTTGAGTCCGTTACCCGCATACGCTGAGACGCCCTTTTCGCGCGCAATAGCGATGAGCCGGGGAACAAATCCGTGGTCGCCGTCGCCGTGTACGGAGGGAGGAAGCCGCACCGCAGAGGCGTGAACGCCGCGGTCCACCAACGCGAGCGCCGTTTCTTCGGATCTACGAGGCCACGACGCCAGTAAGGCCGGATCGGCGACGTCTTCCTCCGTCGCCACGCGCCCCGGAGTCAGCAGTCCGGTACCGGACGTCACGACTAACGGGCGCTGCGATCCCGCAAGCGCTTCGCCCAAGGCCTCGATCGCGCGAACGTCGGCTGCTGCAGCGTCGGGAAAATTCTCAAAATCGTGGATAAAGGCGGTGTGAATCACGCCGTCCGACGCGGCCGCACCGGCGCGCAAAGTTTCAAGGTCGTCAAGTGCGCCGCGGAGCACATCGGCGCCGGCAGCGCCAACCGCTGCGGCCGCCGCATCTGAGCGCGCAAGCCCGGTCACCTGATGGCCGGCACCAATGAGTTCTTGAACGACGGCCGAGCCCACGAACCCACTGGCTCCTGTAACCAAAACTCGCATCTGAAAA
>JBAVTZ010000245.1:0-4369 GCA_049696515.1 Candidatus Cybelea sp.
GGTGTAACCTTGACCGTTGGTTTCAAAGAAGAGGCCGTTAATGATCGCGATGTCGCTCTTCTTCTCGGAATCTTTCGGCGCAAAGCCCGCTTTGGCAAAATCCAGTTGCGCCGGTTGGGCCGTATCGGTCTCGGTGACGGTCAAGGCGATGCGGTTGCCGGCGTGCGACACCACCGGGCCCGAAACCCCGTCTTTGATGCGCGTTAGCTGGGTAGTCGCCCCATTTGCCAGGGTGAAGCGGTAAAGCTGCGGTTTCTCTTTCCCGACGGTCCGGACAAAGACAAAGCTTTGGCCGTCGGGCATCCAAGCGTAGTCGCCGTCGCCGAGGTGCTTGGTGACGTTATGCACCAGGTTTCCGGTTGCAACGTCGACCAGTTCGATCGTGCGGTCGTACGAGTTTTTGGGGCCATTCATTCGCGACGCCTCGACCAGCACGTGGGTGCCGTCCGGCGAGATCGACGCGTTGCTCAGGAAGGTCATCTTGAAAAGGTCTTCGGGCTGAACCGGAGCCGCCGAGACCACGATTGGGAATAGCCCTAAAGCTAGGGCAGCCAAAGCCGCTTTACGCATGTCTCTTATATTAGAGTGGGGCGCCGCATGTTTCAACCTTAGGTGCCCTTCTGGGCGCCTGCGTAGAATATGACTTTGAAAATCATTTGAGGGACGGTCGTCAGCGTGTTGGGATTGCCGTACGCCACATAGAGCTCGCTGCTCCGTAACCGCAAGTGGTAGGCGACTGAAACGTTAGAACACGATCCCAAGCAGTCGCCTCCGCCGTTGGGTATCGGGGGTTCGCCGATCACGCGCCGCAATCCGATCGCAAACGAGGAGTTCCGGTCAATCTGATAGCTATAACTGAGGCTTTCGAACCACTGGATGTTGTTCGGCGTGGGCGCCGGCTCCAGTTGGGAGGTGTCGTCGAGAGCGAGGGTCAGCGCCCCATGGTTGCCGACGCGGATCGTCGTCGTGCGGAACCAAGTGTCGAGCTTGCCGGTCCCATACCGTCCCTCGTTATAGCTGATCGTGGTCGGATACGACGATGTCCCGTGGTAGGGAAACTGGCCCGGATTATTGGTCTGCAGCCCGCTGTCGTAGGTAAACTGAAAACCGGCGTTTTGCGAGATTGGCGTCAGCACCTCGCCAAAGCGCCAGTAGTTGGAGCCGCTGAAAAGCTGCAGGTCCAGTGCGCTCTTCGTAAGCACGTCGAGGAGAATCTGATTGTCGCTCTGCGCGATGCCCTCGGAGGGGCCTTGATAACGGTCCACAAAGCCGTCAAGCCCGAGCGACACGAGTTTGCTGTTGGGATCGAAATCCCAAATCTTGGCCGCGTAGATGGCGTAACCGGCGATTCCGGGATGCGAGATGAACCCGTCAACCGGGTCGTAATATTCGCCGACCTTGCGCGTCGCGGTAAACAATCCGAAGGTTTGGTTTGCCCAGCCGCCGCCGACATCGTAGTACTGGGCTTCGTCGGGCACGAGCACGTTCGTTCCCGAGTCGCTACCGTAGTTGAGATACGCGCTCAGGTGTTTCAAATCGGAATAGAACATCCCCGTCTCGGTCACGTCGTCGGTTAATCCCGGAAGATTCACCGAGACTCGCTCGACGCTCGTACCGAACTTCGTATCCGGCGAGGTGTAGTCGAGCGTGCTGGCAAGGTCGTTGCGATCGTCTCCCAAAGCATCGAACGATGCGAAGCCGAGCGGGCCCTCCTTGCCCTCGACCGCGTACCCTTCGCGCGGGGTTGGAATCGCCGGGGTATAGAGCGCCTGAATGTTCGGGCACGCGTCGCAGTTGAAGTTGTTGTAGAAGTTCGCGGCCTGCGTAAAGAAGGGTCGAACCTCGTTGTAGAAGCGTTGAAAAACGGTCGGCGCAATTGATTGCTGATCGAGCTCGACGTTGGAATAATCCGGATGAAAGGTCGAGTAGAACGAGGCAGTCGGCGTAATTGGAATCGAGAGGTCCGCACCGACCCGCGACGTCGAGCCGCCGATCGTTTTGCTTGCCGCCTCGCCCAGCGCGTACAACGCGGCCCGCGGCTTCGGACGGGCCGCGCCGATGCCTTTGAGCTGCGGCAGATCGATCGTTCCTGCGTGTGCGTAGTCGGCGTTGCCGTACGAGTCCAGATTCATCTGCACCCGGTTGTAGGACCACACCTGTTGCTCCCCGGTCGCGCGAACGTAGCGAACGAACTGAGCTCTCCAAACGCCGCCGTGCGCGTTGCGCAAAACGTCGAACGGGATTTTCATGGTCACTGCATAGCCCGTCCCCGTTGGCGCGCCGTGCGACTCCCAGTTGGGCGAATAGGCGGTGTTCTCCGAGGAATATTCGTAGTGCGTCCCGTTCGGTGTGACGTAAAACTGATAGAAATAACCGCTAATGCCGTTGGGCCAGAGATCGATCCAGACCGCGTCGTCGTTTCCCTGCCCGACGTCGTTGGTGTGCTGCGCTGCCGAAATCGGTTCGCGCTGGGTTGCATCGAATCGAACGTAGAGCGCCTGCGCGTCGGTTGCGATCCAAGCCTTCGTCGGTTCGCTGGCCGGCTGCGAGCGCACGGGGTTCCAGGGCAGCGTCAGGCTTGCCGCTTGGGACCAGCCGTTCGCGGGCGCGCTCGGATCGAGCGGTGGGTCGCTGACCTGCGGGATCGCGAGTGCTGTCGCTGCGAACGCGCGCAATGCGCTGGCTGCGATCGCGGCCCCGCATCCAACTGCCGGGAGGCGCGCGTTCACGGCAAAACCGCGCCATCCAAGTTGGACTTTGCGTAGCTGCGCAGCGTGCCTGCGTCAACCGGACTGCAACTGCCGAGTTCGCGATGGCCCGTGCAGATGAGCGCACCACGGAAATCCGCTCCATGGACGTCGGCGCCCTGAAAGTCGGCACAGCCGATTCTGCTCGCGGGGGTACTGCTCGAGTCGTCCCCCTGCGTGTCGCGCGAACAAAGCTTGGCATTGCGGAGGTCCGCGTTGCGCAGGTTCGCATCCCGAAACGTCACGCCTTCGAGGTCCGCTCCTTCAAAGCGCACGCCGCGGGCCTTCGCGTCACGCAAATCGCCGCCTACGATGGAGACACCCGAGAGGTCGCGTCCTTCTAAATTTGCTCCACGAGCGTCGCATCCGGTGCAATGCGCCAGCAAACTGCGCGCGTCCACCGAGCTCACGCCGTTCAAGACGTCGCGCAGATCGACCCCGGTCAGCGTTACGCCGGCCAGATTCGCGCCTTCAATGCGCGCACCGTCAAGGTTAACGCCGACGAGTTTCGCACCGCGCAGATCGGCACCGCGCAGGTCCGCGTCGCGAAAGTCAACGCCGACGAGCCTAGCGTTGCTGAAGTTCGCGCTCCGAAGGTTGGCATGTGCGAAGTCGGCGCCGACGTACGACGCGCCCGATAGGTTGGCGCCGTGCAGATCGCGCCCCGCGAAAGAGCAGCCGATGCAGTTCGCCGGGATCCCTGGCGTCACAGCGACGCTGAATGCGGCGGCGAAGATTACCGAGAGTAGCATGTGCATTCTTTTCTCCGCTTTTCAAGGGACGAAGAGGGTGCAGAAAACCGGGCCTCATGTCGCGAGGCTTTTTCGATTTTGGTCGTTGGTGCGCGCTAGGGCGCTACTGAGTTACCGGGGTGGTCGTTGATTCGAAAGATCCGTACCGATCAGTTTTGCTCTCGAAAGATCGACGTGGGTCAGATCCACGCCGCTCAGATCGCTGCCGTTCAAAGTCGCTCCGGCGAAGTTGGCCCCGTCCAGGCGCGCTCTTGTAAAGTCGATTCCGGTCAGCTGCGCGCCCGAAAAGTTGACGCCGCGCAGATCGGCGTGAGTAAAATCATCGCCGTTCGCGTGGATGTTTGAAAGATCGAGGCCGCTCAGATTCGCACGGGTGAAATCGCAGCCGGTGCAGCTATTCAAGACGTCGCGCAGCTGCGTCGAGGTCAGCTGTGCGTGGGTGAACTGACAACCGTTGATGCGTGCACCGGTGAAATCGGCGCCGGTCAGATCGGCTCCGGAGAAGTCGCAGCCGATCAGGTGAGCATTGCGAAACGACGCGTTATGAAGATTCGATCGGCTGAAGTCCACGCCGTTGAAGTTGCCGCCGGCAAAGTTTGTCCCGATCAGCTTCGAACCACTCAGATCGACTCCGGTGAAGTTGACACCGTGCATGTCGCGACCCGACCAATCGACGCGAGCGTAATCGCATCCAGAGCAATTCTGGCCGCTTTGCGCCACGCGCGAGCCGGCCGCCTTGCTCCCCGTTCCGCTGACCTGGGTGGTGATTTGATCGGCCAAATGTTTCGCGCTGGCTTGCATCGCCGCTGACGCCGCGGCTGCGCCGGCTGCCTCGCCGGCCGCCGCCATGGCGTCGCCTTCGGCTTCGGC
>JBAVTZ010000246.1:0-2467 GCA_049696515.1 Candidatus Cybelea sp.
GAGTGGGACATCGTTTTACTGCAAGCATAGGCTGATCTGTTCCCTGCGCGACGATGGCAATCGGTCACAGACCGGCCAACTGCGGTCGGTGGCGACCTAAAAAGGCTGCCGGTAAGCTGCCACTCGCGGCCTGCGGCGACTTGACACCGACCAGTCCGCTTAGATTGGGCCGCGATGAAGGAAATGGACTTCTAATCACAACAGCATGACTACTGGGATTGCAATATGGCTGGGTTTGCAACATCGCACGACGCACGATTTTTCATTCTCCTGCCGCTGATGTTGCGTTGTGGCGCCGGAAGGCCTGGCGTTCGACCTGAGCTGGGGGCACAGCGGAGTAACAAACCAATTCGGCGGCAGTCCCTAAGGGTTGCTCGACGCGCGCATCGGATCCATCAGACGCCCGCATCAGATCAACGCGTCGTTTGGTAGCCTTGCCCGCGCAGCACCCGGCCGGGCAGCGCATTGGTCGAAACGCCCTCGGCGATGACCGGCACCCCGTTGACGAGCACCCATTGCATGCCGACCGACAGCTGCTTCGGCGCACCGAAGGTTGCCTTATCCGTGATCTGTTCCGGATCGAACACGACGATATCGGCCCACATCCCGGCCTTGAGGACACCGCGATCATTGAGACGCAGACGGGAGGCGGGCAGACTCGTGAATTTTCGAATGGCCTCTTCGAGGCGCATGCGTCGTTCCTCGCGCACGTATTTGCGCAGCACGCGTGGAAAGGTCCCGTAAGCGCGCGGATGCGGAAACTCTTTACCGAGCAGACCCTGAGGCGAGGTGCCTTCGCTATCGTTGCAGAACGAAACCCAGGGCTGAACGGCGGCGAGCGCAATATCGGATTCGCTCATCGCGAAGACAGCCACGGTGGTGCGCGCCCCGTCCTCGACGAGGATGTCGAAGAGCGTGTCCATGGGATCGGTGCCGCGCGCTTTCGCGATCTCAGCAAGGCTGCGGCCTTGCAAATCGACCAGCTTCGGATTGAGCACGGTCGCGATGAGGATCGCTTCCGGACCCGGCACCGACTGCCATTCGTTGTCCCAGTCGGTCGCCACGGTGGCAAGTTCCGCCTTGAGGCGCGCACGCACCGCGGGGTCCTGGAGCCGCTCGATCAGTTTCGCATCACCGCCCTCGTGCGCCCAGGGGGGAATGAATGCAGACAGGTCGTTGTACCAAGCCGGGTAGGCGTATGTGTCGGCCGCGATATCCACGCCCGCGGCACGGGCGCGGTCGATGCGCGCGACGATCTCCGGCATAAGGCCGAAGTTGCGGACGCCGCCCGCCTTGAGATGCCAGATCTCGACGGGGATATGCGCCTCACGACCGATGCGGATCGTCTCGTCGATCGAGGCCATGATTGATTCCTGTTCGGAACGCATGTGCGTCGCGTAGATTCCGCCAAACTGCGCCGCCGTACTCGCGAGCGCGATGAGTTCCCCGGTGCTGGCGTAGGGCGCCGGAGCGTATTCCAAGGCGCTCGATAGTCCGAGCGCGCCCTGACGCATCGCGGTAGCGACGATTGCCTGCATTCGGGTCAACTCGTCCGGACTCGCCGCGCGATCGGCGTATCCGACGATCATCTCGCGTACCGTCGTCGCCCCGACGTAAGTTCCGACGTTGATGCCGATGCCCTGTTTCTCGAGCCGCGCAAAATATCCCGTGAAGTCGCTCCAGTCCTGCGTAATCCCGTAGTGGCGGAATTTGGGTGCCGCTTCCTTGGCAATCGCGGCATCGACGGGCGCGACGGATTCGCCCTCGCCCGTGATCTCCGTCGTGATTCCCTGAAAGATCTTGGAAGGTACGTGCGGATTCACGAGCAGGGTGAGTTCGGACTGACCGAGCATGTCGATAAAACCCGGCGCAACGACGCGCCCAGCGGCGTTGATGCGCCGTTTCGCCGTGGCCTTGTCGAGTTGGCCAATCGCGGCGACGCGTCCCGCACGAATGCCGACGTCGGCAGCAAACCAGGGTGCGCCAGTGCCGTCGACGACTCGGCCGTGCTCAATGATCAGGTCGTAGGTCGGCAGCGCCGCCCTATCTGCAGCGAGCGACAGCGGGCCGCCGCATGCGAGGGATATTCCGATCAACGCGGCAACGCGCCGCATAGCGGCGGGCCACGTATTTATGTTATCCGACATGAGGGGTTTCACCAGTGACACGGCAACGATGCCGGAAGTTATCGCTTTAGTGTAGCAACTGGTCGAGGCCGATACGAATATTGGCATGGCTCGGACGCGCGGAGGTACCGGAAAGGCGTGCGACGGCGTACGCGCTGCCGACCGGCAGAGACCGGCCAATACCAGGCATCCGTAGCGCCGAAATGGCTACCGCGAAGCAGCCACTCGCGGCACGCGGTACACTCAACTTCCCCAGGGAGGAACGCAACGTGGATCGCGCTTCGCCAGACGCTCAGTCGTCAGAACCCATGGACGCCGAAGAGACGTACCAACATATTTTC
>JBAVTZ010000247.1:0-32201 GCA_049696515.1 Candidatus Cybelea sp.
TCCGCCATCTTTGCGGCCCCGATGTCGACGATCCAGTGCTCGCTTTCGATCTCTGGATATTCGAGCGCGATCTCGTTGAAGGTCCGATGGAACAGCCCGTCGGTGATCTTCATAATGTTGTCTTTTGTGAAACAGGTCACTTTTTTGCGCTTGTTCGCCCGAGCATACTCAAACGCGTAACGAATGATGCGTTTGCTGCCCGGGCGTGAAATCAGCTTCAGGCACTGCGCAACCTGGTTCGTCTGGCGGTGCTCGATGCCGCCGTAGACGTCTTCCTCGTTTTCACGAACGATGACGATATCCATATTCGGGTGCTTTGTCGCGACGTAGGGGTAGAGCGACTCACAAGGACGTACGTTGGCATACATTCCGAGCGTTTTCCGTACTGTAACGTTGAGGCTCTTGAAGCCGCCGCCCTGAGGTGTCGTAATTGGGGCTTTGAGGAAGACCCTCGTTCGACGCAACGACTCCCAAGAAGAAGGCTCGATGCCGTTGCTCAAGCCTTTCTCATAAACAGACTCACCAATCTCGATGCGTTCGAGCGCAAGACGCGCACCCGCCGCCTCGATGATGCGCAGCGTCGCGTCCATGATCTCGGGGCCGATCCCATCGCCGTACGCGACCGTTACCGGGGTCGCGCTCATTATGCCGCCACGCAGCGGAACTTGGCGTACATATACGGATAGTCGTCGTAAAACCAGTTCCTGAAGGAGCGGCGAATGAGGTCGCGCGGGGTGACCGGCGAAGCACCTTTCATCACGTAGTGCTTGCCGTCGAAGAAATCGGCGGAGTACTGCGGATACGATGCCATCGGCGTGAACCCCGGCAGCGGTTCAAATCGCGACGATGTCCACTCCCAGCCGTTACCGATCAGATCGGCGATGCCCCAGGCGCTGAGGCCGGCGGGATGCGCGTCGACCGGCTCTGGGTCGAAGCGTTGCAAATCAAAGTTGCCGTGAATCGCAGCCGGTGGTTCCGAGCCCCACGGAAACGGACGTTCGACTCCGTCGGGTGTGCCGAAGGCCGCGCGATGATACTCGGCTTCGGTTGGGAGCCGCATTCCTGCCCAGTGCGCGTAGGCTTCCGCTTCCCGATGAGTCACGTAGACGGGCCAGGATTGAGGAAGCGGTATCTCTTCAAGGAGCAAGCGTAAGAACCACGCGCCATCCCGCTCTTTCCAAAAAAACGGTACCGGGCCGCCGTCGTTGACGAACCGCATCCATTCACCGTTAGTCACCGGGTAGGTGGCTATCGCGAAACCGGCAACTGCGATCTCGGCGCGACCGAACTCGTTATCCCAGCCGAACGGAATCTCAGCCGGATCGGCTCCCAGCGTGGCCGTTCCCGGCCCGACGCTGCGCATCTCGCGCAATGGGATTGCGCGATCTTCGTGCCGGCCGATCACATGCCGCTTGCGCCCCTCCGCGAGCTGGTGCACGATGTAGAGCAGCGTCTCTTGATGCATCAACTCGTGTTCGAGCGTCGTGTACGCCGCCTGACCGCGCACGAGGCGCGGAACAGCTGAATCGTCGATCCGCGCGGATTCGAGCGCCCTTTCGACACGCTCGTCGCATCGTGCAGCGAAGGCCGCGACCGTTTTGCGATCGGGCCAGTCCGCGCGTTGGTGGCGGCGCGCGTCGTCGAGCGTGGCCGGATCGATGCCTCGTTCGAAGAGCCGCTCGAGCTTTAAATCGACTGAGGCTTCATCCAGCCCGCGCACGTTGAGGGTCAGCAGGCTGAACGCCGGTATGTGACCCTCGTAGAAAGCGAAGGGGTGGCGCAATGGAATCGGGCGATCGTAGAACGCCTCGTCATTAATCAGCCCAAAGAGCGCCGCCGTCCGCTCGCGGTTGCGGCGATACCAGGCCACCAGCTTTGCCCGATCGATCGAGGGTGCGGTAATCATGCCCACATTTAACCGCAGCCGCCGCCAGTGGGATGCATTAGAGGGTGCCCCGCTTTTCCTGTTCTCGTTCAATGGAGACGAAGAGCGCCTTGAAGTTGCCTTTACCGAACGACAAGCTGCCCTTACGTTGGATGATCTCGAAGAAGAGGGTCGGGCGGTCTTGCAGCGGTTTGGTAAAGATTTGCAGCATGTAGCCCATGTCGTCGCGATCGACAAGGATCCGGAGCTCGCGGAGAGTTTCCATCGCCTCATCGATTTTTCCGACCCGTTCCTCGAGCAGGTCGTAGTACGTGTCGGGCGTGTCGAGGAACTCGACACCGTTGCTCTTCAGCGCTCGAATCGTGGCGGCGATATCGTCGGTGCGAATTGCCATGTGCTGAACGCCGGCACCGTGATAAAACTCGAGGTACTCCTCGATCTGCGATTTTTTCTTCCCCTGTGCCGGTTCGTTGATGGGGAACTTCACCTGATGCCGCGGATCGGTCATCACTTTGGATCGTAACGCGGTGTATTCGGTCGAAATGTCCTTGTCGTCGAACGAGACGAGTTGCGAGAAGCCAAAGACGCGGCCGTAGAAGTCGCCCCACGAGTCCATCTCGCCCCAGCCGACGTTGCCGACGCAATGGTCTATGAACTGCAGGGCAGGTTTAGCTGCATGCGCGATGGTTTTGCGCGACTCGACGAAGCCGGGCGCGAAGATGCCCGTGTACCGATCGCGCTGGACGAACGAATGGACGGTGTCGCCATAAGTTGCGATCGTCGCTTTCAGCAAGCGCCCGTGTGCATCCTCAAATGGGGTAGGCTCGAGCACGACGCGGGCGCCCCCGCGCACGGCCATTTCGAAAGCAGCCTGCGCATCCTCGACCAAAATCGCAATGTCCTTGATCCCGTCGCCGTGGAGTGCGACTTGCCGGGCGATTGCGTCGTCGGGAACCAGACTCGAGGTCAGGACGAAGCGCAGCTTGTTTTGCTCGAGCAGATAGCTGACACGGTCGCGAAGGCCGGTTTCGGGCCCGGCGTAACCGATCTGGTCGAAGCCGAAGGCCGACATGTAGTAGTGGGCCGCCTGTTTGGCATTGCCAACGTAGAACTCGACATGGTCCCAGTCGATCTGTGCCAGCGGATTGCTGCGTGCCTCGGTCGCGGTGCTCATGGCGAGCGGATTTGGCGAACCCTCGTGACCGGCCCTGTCGTGACCTATCCCGGCGGCATGGACGCCACCTCGCGAGGCGAAAGCAAGCTCCATGAGCACATCAACGGCAATACGCCCACCGGTGCGTAGCGCCTTATCCGCGCTCATCGACTATGCCGGACTCTTTCCGCCGGCTCAGCTTGCAATCGCTGAGGCCTCCAGCGAATATCAGGCCGCGCGACGCGGGCCACACGCCTGGATGCTCGGCCGGTTTATCATACCCGCGCCGATGCTCGTCGCATCCTCCCACGAACTCGAAGGACCGTTCTCGGTTATCGCGGACGGCGAACGCGAGACGCTCAACGCGATCGCCGCACTCGCCGGAAACCAGATTGGTGTGGAAGCGCTGGAAATTCCGCTGCCGGCCGACGATTCACCGGCCGACATCGTCGATGCGATCGGCGAACTCCGCGCGGCGATCGTGGACACCGATCTCGGCGATCGTCCGGTTTTCGTGGAACTGCCGCGTTCGGATCGCTGGTCTAAGCTGCTTCCGGGCGCAATGGAAGCCCTCGGCCGCGATAACCTGGGTGCAAAGTTGCGCTGCGGCGGCGGAACTGCGGAAGCTTTTCCGAGCGTAAGGGAGGTAGCCGACTTCATCGCCGCCGCCGTGGCCGCGCGCGTGCCGTTTAAAGCGACTGCGGGCTTGCATCACCCGGTGCGGCACCTCGACCCGACCAGCGGCTTTATGATGCACGGATTTCTGAACCTCCTCGCTGGGTCCGCGTTAGCGCCTCGCGTCGACTTCGATACGCTCGCTCGCATCGTTGCGGAAGAAGATGCGGATGCTTTTGGCTTCGACGACGCCTCGTTTGTTTGGAGGAAGGAGCGCATCGGAGTGCCCGAACTGGCGCAGACGCGCCGCGAAACCTTCGTCGCCTATGGAAGCTGCAGTTTCACCGAACCGGTGAGCGACCTTTTGTCGCTTGGATTACTCCCTGCGCTGTGATCGCGCCGTCCGATACCACTGACGCCCGTCTGGAATCGTGGCTGCCGGTTGCCCGCGATAGCGATTTTCCAATCCAGAATCTGCCTTTCGGAGTTTACGCTTGCAACGGTGCGGTACCGCGAATCGGGGTCGCGATCGGCGAGCACATTCTCGATCTTTCGGCGATAGCGCAAGCGGGTTTGGTGGACGACCTTTGCGAGCCGGAGCTGCTCGAGGCGCCGCTGCTCAATCCGTTATTGGCGGCCGGGCGTTCGGTCTGGAGGCCGCTGCGCGAGCGCTTCTCGGAGCTGCTTCGCGTCGGCGGCGACGACCGGTTGCGTGCGGCAAACGTTGAGCGTTTCTTGGTAGCGCGCGACGCCGTCGAGATGCGGTTGCCAATGGAAATCGGCGATTACGTAGATTTTTATTCCTCGATCGAGCACGCCACCAATCTCGGCCGGCTCTTCCGTCCGAACGCCGAGGCCTTACTCCCCAACTGGAAATGGATTCCGGTGGGATACCATGGGCGATCCGCAACGATCGTCATCGATGGCACGCCGGTGCGCCGCCCGTGCGGGCAGCGAAAACTTCCAAACGCGGCGGCTCCGGAGTTCGGGCCGGCCCGGCGCCTTGACATCGAGTTGGAGGTCGGTTTCGTCACGGGTCCCGGCAATCAGTTCGGTAACCCGATCGCCGTTGCGGATGCCGCGGAACATATCTTCGGGCTCTTACTGGTTAACGATTGGAGCGCACGCGACATTCAGGCCTGGGAGTACCAACCGCTGGGGCCGTTTCTAGGAAAATCCTTCGCGACCACGATTTCGCCCTGGGTCGTCACGCTCGATGCTCTCGAACCCTTCCGAATCGAGGGCCCTATTCAAGCGCCGCAACCGCTGCCGTACCTGCAGGTGGATGAACCGTGGGCGTATGCGATTAGGCTCGCGATCGATCTGCAGACGCAGCGGATGCGCGAGCACGCTCTTGCAGCCACGACGATTTCGCAAACCGGCTTCCGCGATATGTACTGGAACATCGCGCAACAGCTCGCACACGCGACGAGCAATGGCGCGATCACCAGACCGGGCGACCTCTACGCGTCCGGAACGATCAGCGGTGCCGTGCCCGGCAGTCAGGGAAGCCTGATCGAGCTTGCCTGGAATGGCGAGCACCCGATCCATCTCCCTGACGGCGAGCAGCGCAGCTTCCTTGAAGACGGGGATGAAATCACTTTGCGAGGCTGGTGCGAAAAGCCGGGTGCCCGACGCATTGGATTCGGTACCGCTAGCGGACGCGTCGAACCGGCGCCTTAAACCAGGCTCTGCGTCTCAACCCAGGAGCGAAAGTATTCCGGGTCTTCGCACGAAACGGCGGCTTCGGCCAGCGAAAGCGGCTTGAAGGTGTCGACCATCACCGCAATTTCGTCGGTGGACTTCTTACCCAAGCTCGACTCGACGGCACCCGGTTGCGGACCGTGCGGGGCGCCCGCTGCATGGAGCGTAATCGAGCCCTCTTCAACGCCACGCCGGCTCATGAAGTTGCCGCTGACATAGTAAAGGACTTCGTCGCAATCGACGCTCGAGTGGTTGTACGGCACCGGTATTGCCAGTGGGTGATAGTCGAATAAGCGCGGCACGAAGGCGCAAAATGCAGCGCCCGGCGCGTCGAAAGTTGCGTGCACCGGCGGTGGCTGGTGGAGCTTGCCCGTGATGGGTGCGAACTCTTCCAGATTGAAGGCGTACGGATAGCAGTAGCCATCCCACCCGATCACGTCGCAGGGGTGATTCTGGACGATGTAAATAGCGTTGCGGCCGCCGCTGGTGACCCGTACTTCGTACTCGCCCTGGTCGCCGATCGGCGGTTTGAGCACGGGCGCCCTAAAGTCGCGTTCGTAATACGGCGCATGCTCTTCGAGTTGACCGAATTCGTTGCGATAACTGCGCGGGATCGTCACTGCCGCCGTGAGTTCGTACACGAGCATACGGGTTGGGGAAGAGGGAAGGACGCGATAGGTCGTGCCGGTCGGAATCACGAGGTAATCGTGCTCTCGATAGGCGAGTTCGCCGAGTTGGGTCTCGATGACGCCGGCACCGTGATGGATGAAGAGCAGCTCGTCGCCGCCGGTGTTTCGATAGAAATACTCCATCGGCTTTGACGCCTCTGCGACCGAGATGACGATATCGTCGTTACCGAGCAGGGGCGCGCGCGACTCGATCGCGTCGGCCGAGTCGAGGTGAAGTGAACCGGTTTTGAAATGACGGTTGCGCAATGGTTCGTTGGCCGCAAGCCGGACCGTTGGACGCTGCCAAGGCCGAACGTCGAGCGTGGCCGTAGGTGGATGCAGGTGGTAGAGCAGCGAGTAGACACTCTCGAAGCCCTTGGTGGAAAAGAGCTCTTCGGCGTACAGACCGCCGTCCGGCCGTCGAAACTGGATGTGACGTTTATGGGGGACGGAGCCCGCACGCACGTACGAGGGCATTATACGGCTTCCTTTCTGACGGGTGCGCGCTCGGTTGCGCTAAAGCCGTTGCTGCGATGGGAGCCGTCGCAAAACGGCTTCAACTGGGAGCCGCCGCAGCGGCAAAGCGCAACGTTTTCGGCTTCCATCGTATAACGGTTCCCATCAACGTCAGTCAGCGTGATCTTCCCAAGAATCAGATAGGGTCCGCTCTCGCGAACTTTGACTACAACCTCATCCATATTGCCGGGAACGTTCGACATTCCGGCGATACGGTCCGGCTATCGCCGTACGGTACCCACGATCGCGGCGTGCTCGATGACGTGCCCGCTGATTTGCCCTTCGAGTTCCGGTCCGGTAAGCGGCGCATCCGCCGAAATGTGCGCGAGGTCCAGCGCGTAAAGGGTCAAGGTATAGTGGTGTGTCGGACCAGGCGGCGGACATGGTCCGTAATATCCCGGCTTCTCATTCGAGGTTTTGCCGAGCTGGCCGGCGGCAAGCTTCGCGTCGCCGGCAAGCTGGTGTGTGCTCGCGGGGAGATTGTAGACAACCCAATGGTAAAAGCCACCCGGAACCGGTGCGTCGGCGTCGTGCATGATCAAAGCGAAGGATTTCGCGTTTTTGGGCGCCTCGCTCCAGGCCAGCTCAGGCGATCGATTTTGGCCGCCGCAATCGACTGCCATCAGGGCCCGCGGTATTACACCGCCAGTCGCGTAGTCGCTGCTGCGCAGCTGCATGGGGCCCCCTGCCGTCGCTAGGATGACGCCTGCTACTATTACCGTACGAACCATGCAATCATCCTTGGCGAGCGGCGCTAGGACTTCCCGGCAACCCGTCACCGGCGTGTGGTATCATGGCCTGGCCATGATGGGAGTTGGGCTTCACGCGGCGTAACCTCGCGAACCCCGCCAGAACCGGAAGGTAGCAACGGTAAGCGAGCCCTTACGGGTGCCGTGATCCACCTGGCTCTCGTCGTGGCCCGTTTCGCTCTTTAAAGGATGCAGGTGGAAATTCTCTACGCCGCCGGAGGTGCGCTTGCAGGCGCACTCGCAGCGCTGGTCATTTATCATTTCGCCATCGCGCGCCCGGCGCTGGCGCGCCTTCGCGGTTTGCTCGAGGTCCACGACGTTCTCATCGGCGGCGACGGAGCCGCTTCAGACCGGTTTGCTCTGCTCGAGAAGGCCGGCGATCGCATCGCCGAGCTCGAAAACCGGGCCTCAACCGACCTGTCGCGCGCCGGTTTCGTCCGGTACGATGCATTTACGGACGGCGAGTCAGGCCTGTCGTATGCGCTGGCGCTCCTCAATCGGCAAGGCGACGGCGTAGTCATTACCAGCATCTACTCACGCAACGATACGCGCACGTTCGGCAAGCCGGTGGCCGGCTTCAAGCCGACGGTCCAGGCTTCGGCCGAAGAGCTCGAAGCCATCGAGCGGGCTCGTCTGCCCGCGCCGTAGAACCGCGCTCATTGTGAATCTACTCCTCTGCGACCTGGCGAGAGCTCTGGTCTATGTCGTCAACATCTATACGTTCGTGCTCATCATCTACGCCGTGCTTTCGTGGGTTCCGGAACTGCGCCGGGGGCGCTGGACCAACTATCTGGCTGCGATCGTCGAGCCGGTGCTGATGCCCATACGCCGAATCATTCCGCCCCTCGGCGGCCTCGATCTGGCGTTTCTGGTCGTGCTGCTCTTACTACAGCTGTTGATCCGTCCGGCGCTCACGTCGCTCGCCATCAACAGCTGCATACAGATTTTTTAAGGTAGCTCCCGGACTTGGCAATCAAATCCGATCGACCGCACCGGGTCGACGTCGCGCATTACGTTCGCAACTTTTGCATCATCGCGCATATCGATCACGGCAAGACGACGCTCTCCGATCGCTTGCTCGAGATCACGCGTACGGTCGCGACCCGAGACCTCGAAGAGCAGGCGCTCGATGCGATGGAACTCGAGCGCGAGCGCGGCATCACGATCCGGATGCACCCGGTCACGCTGAACTATCGCGCCCGCAACGGCAACCTCTACGCGCTCAACCTCATCGACACGCCCGGACACGTGGACTTTTCGTACGAGGTCTCGCGGTCGCTGGCTGCCTGTGAGGGCGCACTGCTGATCATTGACGCGGCTCAAGGCATCGAGGCCCAAACGCTGGCCAACTATCATCTAGCGCTCGAACACGAGCTAACCATTATCCCAGTTATCAACAAGATCGACTTGCCCGCCGCCGATCCGGAGCGCGTTATGGGTGAGATCGAGGAACTGTTGGTGATGGAGCGGAGTGAGTGCATTTTGGCGAGCGCCAAGAACGGCATCGGCATCGAGGAGATTCTCGAGGCGATCGTTCACCGTATTCCGCCGCCAAAGGGACACCGCGACCACCTGCGGGCGCTGGTTTTTAACGCACAGTTCGATCCGTATCGCGGAGTCGTGAGTTACGTTCGGGTGGTCGACGGCGAGTTAACGGCCGGTACGCGTTTCCTGTCGATGGCGCACGAGCGGGTCTTCGAATGCACGGAGGTCGGCGTCTTCGCTCCGCAAATGCGTGCGACCGAGCGGCTCGAGATTGGTGGCGTGGGCTACGTGATCGCGAATATCAAGTCGCTGGGTGAGATCGACGTCGGCGACACCATCACCTCGGCCAGCGACCCGGCCCACGTGGCTTTGACGGGTTATCGCAAAGCCGTTCCAATGGTTTTCTGTGGACTCTATCCCAACGAGGGCGACTACGACGGCCTGCGCGATGCCCTTGAAAAGCTCAAGCTCAACGATGCAGCGCTGGTCTACGAACCTGAGACTTCGGCCGCCCTCGGCTTCGGCTTCCGCTGCGGGTTCCTGGGTTTGCTCCATATGGAGATCGTCCAGGAGCGGCTCGAGCGCGACTACGGTCTCGATCTGATCGCCACCTCGCCGTCGGTGGTCTTTCGCGTGGTGCGCAGCGACGGGAGCGTGGTAACGATCGACAATCCTTCGAAGCTTCCGTCACCCACCGAGATTCGTTCGATCGAGGAGCCGTACGTCAAGGCGACGATTATTTCACCGCCGGAGTACGTCGGCACGATCATGGAGATTACGCAAAGCCGCCGCGGGACGCTCGGCAATATGGAATACCTGCACGATGGCCGGGTTATTCTCACCTACGAGATGCCGCTGATCGAGGTAATCGTCGATTTTTTCGATGCGTTGAAATCGCGTACTAAGGGCTACGCTTCGCTGGATTACGAGGTGATCGGATATCGCGAGGGCGAGCTGGCGAAGCTCGAGATTCTGCTCAACGGTGAGGTGATCGATGCGCTTTCGTTTATCGTTGCGCGCGACAAGGCGGTCCAGCGCGGCCGTGCGTTGACCGAAAAGCTGAAGGAACTCATCCCACGTCAGCTTTTCGAGGTTCCGATTCAAGCGGCGATCGGGGGAAAGATCGTCGCCCGCGAAACCGTGAGCGCGATGCGCAAAAACGTGCTCTCGAAGTGCTACGGCGGCGATATCACGCGCAAACGCAAGCTTCTGGAGAAGCAGAAGGTAGGAAAAGAGCGCATGAAACGGGTCGGCAAGGTCGAGTTGCCCCAAGAGGCTTTTATGGCGGTTCTCCGGCTGGGCTCGTGATAGACGTTCCAGAATCTGATTCGTTGGCGAGCGTAAAAACCTACCTCGCCACGCACAATCCCGGCAAGCTGCGCGAGCTCAAGGCGGTTTTTGCCGGATCGCCGCTGCGGCCGATCGCGCCGCGAAAGTTTGCTGACGTGGTCGAAGATGCCGACAGCTACGCGGGCAACGCCATTCTAAAAGCGGAGGCGCTGGCAGCAACGTTGCGCGAAGGCGGAAGCGTTGCGAACGTGTTGGCGGACGACAGCGGCTTGGAAGTCGACGCCCTCGCGGGAGGGCCCGGAATCCATTCCGCCCGCTACGGAGGATCCACGATCGCGTGGCCGGAGCGGCGCGCGGCGCTGCTCGCGGAGCTTCGCGCCATACCGCCGTATCGTCGCACGGCGCGCTTTGTTTGCGTGCTGGCCTTCATCGAACCCGGAGGTGAGGTAATCACCGCGACGGGGCAGGTGGAAGGCTACGTCCTAGAGACCGAATCGGGAACCGGCGGCTTCGGCTACGACGCGCTCTTTTTCTATCCGCCGTACGGTCGCAGCTTCGCGGCGCTCGCCGAAAAGGAGAAGAACGCGGTTAGCCATCGCCGCCGTGCCGCCGAGGCGCTGCTGACGATGCTTCGCGCACGTGCCTGAGATTGCGAACGCGCTCGAACTCGCCGACGCGGTCCGCGCGATTCAGCGCCGTCGCCAGTTCGACGACGCGGGCGTTCGGCTTTCCCTCGAGCTTGCGCAGCGCGGAACCGTTTGGGTAGCGCGCGACCAGGGCGAAACGATCGGGATCGTGGTCGCGCACGATTCGGAAGAGGAGCGCTACGTCGGAGACCTGTTTGTCGAGCCTTCGTACCGCGGTCAGGGTTTCGGTGCGGGGTTGTTGGAGGCGGCCCTTTCCGATGCCGGCGACCTTGCCCAAACGATGCTCTTCGATCCCAGCGATGCTGCGGCGTTCGCTCTCGCGCTCCGTCAGCGCATGGCCCAGCGCGAATCGCTGGTGCGGTTTGCGGGCGCGATCCCTCGTGAGGAGGAGCTTGCGAAAATGGCGGCCGGAGAGTATCGGTTTCAGGTAGATGTGGTCGACCCGCTGGCCCATTCGTTTGCATTGAACGGGCTCGATCGCCAGTCACGCGGAGCCGTCCGCCCTTCGGACCATACGGAGTTCGCGCGTTCGGCGACCGGGCATTGCTTCTTTTTGAGCGGCGAGCTGGTCGGTTATGCATACGTCTGGCCCGACGGGCGCCTCGGCCCGCTGGCTTGCGCCTCCGAAGCCTATCTGGTACAGATCTTTGCCTACGCGCTGGTCACGCTTCAGCGGGGCTACGGCGCATCGTGGTGCAGCGCGCTCATTCCCGGATCGAATCGCCGAATCGCCCGCGCCGCGCTGCGCGCTGGATTACGCATTCAGAAATCATCATTGCTCGCTAGCGACGCTTTGGACATTAGCCTCTCCACGTATATCGGCTATCACGAGCTTCTGTTCTAACAACTGCAGATTCGGATTCTTTCATGAAGAAATGCCGATGTGGCGAGTCGGACGTTCGCGTGCTTGAGTTCGACCATGTTGGAGATAATAAGGTCGAAGAGGTAGCCACGCTGCGTTGTCAGGAAGCTCGCGAAGGATAGCGAAAGAGATCGCGAAATGTCAAGTTCGTTGTGCCAACTGCCATCGAAAGAAGACGGCTGACCAGTTCGGCTGGTGGCGGAACGTCGGGACGTAGCTCAGCTTGGTAGAGCGTCGCCTTTGGGAGGCGAAAGTCGCAGGTTCGAATCCTGTCGTCCCGATAGTTGCGAAGGCATGATATCCTAGCCCGGGATACCATGCCTACCGTGCGCCCGTAGTCTAACAGGATAAGGCACGAGTCTTCTAAACTCGAAGATGGGGGTTCGAGTCCCTCCGGGCGCGTGGACGCCTTCTTCGTGGGATGGGGCGCCCCGGTGGAGAAAAAGGCTCCGCACGTGGTGACTGTAGCTCAGTTGGTTAGAGCGTCGGTCTGTGGCACCGAAGGTCGCGGGTTCGACCCCCGTCAGTCACCCCAGATTGTCAATGGACACAGCCTCGAGCGCGTCGCGGGGATTAGCGGCGGCACGATGCAATTCGCGCCGCCGCTGGATGAGAAGCCAGGCATATCAGGCCCCTCTGGAGTTTAGCGCTTTCTTTGGCGCTTAGATGTCGTTGATGATCTGGAGACTGCTTCCGCCGTTTCCACGTCCGTCTTGGTCGCGGTCGCGATCGTGGTTCTTGTCACTGAAGACGGCCGTGCATTCGCCCTTGACCGTACCGGGCGTAACCGTGTAGACGGTCCTAAACGCCTTCGCCACCATGGCGATGTTGCGGGAAGCGCAATCGTCTCTCTCTTTGATCGCGTGATTGTCGCGATCGTTGTCCCCATCTTGAGAAACCATTACGTCTTTGGGTCCGGAATGATTCGCGTCGAACTTGATTCGGCACGGGCGAACGTTGATGCCGCCATCGTTAGGGCAGTTCTGATGGCCCTGATCCTGCGGTTGCAAAGATACCGCCTGCATTGGGTTCGATGCAGAGAGTGCGCCGCCCGGGGCGGCTTGCATCCCTCCGCCGCATCCTGCCAACGCAGCTGCTGTTGCCAGCAATAGCGATGCGGTGTGGTTCCTACGTAAGGTCATGTGTGCTCCTTTCTCAATGACCGGTAGCACGAGTCTGACAACATGTTCTGAAAGAAATGTAAAATCAGGCGGTTCACTACAGTATTCGTGCAATCTTTACGATTACTTGACATTCATGAATTTAAAAAACGTCCCGATGGACGATTTCTCAATTGCGATCCCGCGTCGTCAACGTGTCGAACAGCACAGGTGAAGATGCGCCATCGCAACCGCCATTGGAGCCAGGGTTTCGTGTTCGCCGATGAGATCGGTCAGTCTGTTGAATCTCAATGTGGTGACAAGGCGCGTGAAGTTGCCGGCCGAGGAGAAGGAGCGCGCCGTCGATGGGAACGGGGGACGCCATCGCGGCAGCGCGGGGCCGCCGCGTCGCCGGCGTGGACGCCCTGGAGAGGAGGAGGTCCGTTTGTGGGACCACACCGAAACCGCATCGCGGAGGAATCCCGCATGAAATCTAGCAAGCGCGTGAGTGCGCGCCTTTAGCTCAGTCGGTAGAGCAGCGGACTTTTAATCCGTTGGTCCCGGGTTCGAGTCCCGGAGGGCGCATGTTCGGCACCGCTAGCTCAATGGTAGAGCAGGTGACTCTTAATCACTTGGTTGGGGGTTCAAGTCCCTCGCGGTGCAAAGTAAAAGGACCCTTGTAGAATATGACGTTTTACAAGGGCCTTATTTTCCCAGAATTATCTGAGTGGGTAGCCTTGGTAGCCTATAGGAAACTAAAGATTTAATAGCCAGAGAGCCTAGCTGTAGAAACTGTCCGGTTTTTTGAGCACAAACCACACGATATTGTTTCCCGTCAAAAAAATGCTCCAGCCGATTATAGACGCGATTGCTGCGCTCCCGGTCAAGCTATTAGTAGTGACCGATGCCCCATAAACTACGGCAAACATGTTAGCGAGATACAAGAGAGGGGCCCAAGGCGCATTGACCACTTTTCGTAGCAGCGCAACCATTTAAGCAGCCTTCCGGCGTAGGCGTCCAAGTACGTTGCCCAGGGCCTTCGTGGCCTCAGCCTGCATGCTTGGAATGAACGCCGCATAGGTCTCCATTGTAAGCACGATGGACGCGTGACCGAGCCGTTCCTGAATTTGCTTGGGATGGGCTCCTGTCTTGAACATAAAGGTCGCGCACGTATGGCGAAGATCATGGAAGCGGCATGTGATCTTGGCTTTCGTGCGAATGGGACCCCAGGTCTTTTTATCGAAATTTGACTTCCGCAGCACGTAGCCGCCTTCGCTCGGAAAGACGTACTCACAGCCGTCGAGCCCCTCGCGCTTTGCGATAGCTTTCCGAGCGCGGAGCGCTTTGACGGTATCCGCGTTAATCGGCACGGGCGTTCCTTCCCCGTCTTGGTTTTCACCGACGAATACTCCTTCGGTGCTCTCCGCAGCCGCCTGGGGTATGTGGATGACGCATTTGGCCATATCGACGTTCTCCCAGGTGAGCCCGAACAGTTCGCCTTGGCGAGCGCCAGAATCGATGGCCAGAACAAAGAGGGTCTCTAGTCTGTCGCCCTTGGCGGCCTTATACAGCGCTGTGACCTGTGATTCCGTAAGTGGATGGATTTTCGGTTTGGGTTTCGTCGGGATGTCGTCTTTTTCGATCGTCTCAAGCGGAGAGGCAACAATAACCTTCTTCGATTTTTTGGCATAGTTCAGCATCGCGCGAAGCGTCACGTGGACCCGCACCCGCTTCGACGGCGAAACCTTGGATTCAAGGTCAGCATACATGGCCAGAACCCGCGTATCGGTTAGCCCGACTATAGGAACATTGCCGATATAATGGAGCCGCAGGGTCTTTTCGTAGTCATCACAAGTCGCTGCACGTCTTTTCGCCCGCCGATGCTCTAAGAATACTTGGGCGAACTCCGCGACTGTCTGCGAATTGACGAGGGCTTTCTCTTTCTCCGAGGGTGCCGGTTTTGGTTTGCCCTGTTCCGCTCGGTACGCGTCGCGCTTTGCTATCGCTTCGGTTGCCGTGGGGGCGATAAACGATCGGCGGACCCGGCGCCCGCGTACGAATCGCAATGCGTTGTCGTCGGCGGCTGATCTGCGGCGAGAACATGGCGCCGCTGTCCTGGTAATACATGCAGAGCCACGCCAGGAGGTGCGCCCGGCCATGCTCGTCGAGCCGTTTTACGGTTGCCTTCACTTCGGCGACGCTCACGGGGAGATCGTCGTCGGAGCGGGCATACTGAGCGGTCTGGCCATAGGGCGAACAACCGCAGGCAGTCGCCGCCGGATGCGTTGCCGGACCGCGCGGCTATACAGCAACGGAGGGGCCGAGCCGGGAGACGCGGGGCCGAGACGGTCCGGGGATTGCGCCTGGGTGCTAAGCAGCGGGACTTAGTGTCGCCGTCGGCACGACGCTCGGGGGATCGGGAACGGATATTTGTGTAGGTTGTTGTGTGTGGTGACCAGCTCCGAGCCACGTTAGACTGGTCTAGGACGAGGTCAAATGAAGCTGCATCCGTGCTGAGGAGCTTTGCTATGCGAATTATACGAATATCAGATTTAAGTTGCCATGCGCTGAGCTTTTGCGCTGCCGCTGCGATACTGACGGGCTGCGGCGGCTCGACACAGTTCCAAAACCCTACCGCCCAGACGCCCGTGGGCAACGCGTTACCTCAAGAGCGGGTCGCGTCGCCGAGGTTCGCGACGGCTGAGCGCATTGGCTCCGATTCTTCCGGCAATGAAGTCCTTACCGGGAAGGCTAAACTTATCAAGCCGTGCCATACGATACGCGGGCCGCACGGCGGAAAGCACGGGTCGAGCACTAGTTTTAGCGCCCACGGAAACGCAACGGGACCCTATCCTGGAACCTTTACCGCCAGCGGGGGCTGGACTATCTTTGATAATCTTCTCCAGCGCTCCTGGACCTTCGCCGAGACGTTTACCATAACAACTGGGTCATCAACGATAAGCGGGACTATGAACAAGATTGGGTTTTCCTATCTGCCCTTCTCGTGTACGGTGGTCGAGAATCTAACCGTGCCTTACACGAGCGGAAGCGTGAGTGGGAACGCGGTGATTAACATCATTCAGAAACAGGACTTCGGCGAGACGCTCGACGGACTGTAGTCTGGATTAATGAGCGCGTCCCGAACTTCGTAGAATAAGCACTAAGGAGCATCGTATGAAGACAATCTCACCTGAGCATTACGCTTTAAGCGTTTGCGTTGCAGCCGCGATGCTTGCGGGCTGTGGCGGCTCGACACAGTTCCAAAACCCTACCGCCCAGACGCCCGTGGGCAACGCGATTACTCCTGAGCAGATCGCGTCGCCAAGCTTCGCGATGCCTGAGCGCATGGGCCCCAACTCTTCCGGCGCTGAGGTCCTTACCGGGAAGGCTACGCTCCATCGGTGCCACCCAGGAGGCTCGTTTGAATTTTTTAGGCGTTTTTCTCATGCGCACGGGAAAGCAACAGGACCATATCCCGGAACCTTTACTGCCAGCGGAGGGTGGGGAATCAGCGAGATAATTTCCGGTAATAAAATAGATCTCTTTTGGGGATTCTCTGAACGCTTCATCATTACGTCAGGGGCATCTAAGATTTCGGGAACGATTGAAGGGATGTCGGACGAAAATCCTTTCCCGGGGTGTACGTCGTTCGGTCCAGAGACGTTGCAGTACACGAGCAATTACGGAGATGGGAACGCGGATATTCAAATCATTGAGAAGGGCGATTTCAGCGAGACGCTGGACGGGCTGTAGTCTGGATTATCGAGCGCGACCCGACCTTCAACGAATAAGCACTAAGGAGCATCGCATGAACACAATTTCACCTGATGTAATCGGTCGCTGTCATTCTCGCGCTGGCCGCAAGTTAGTACCTCCGCGGGCCCACTATCACCGTGTGTCTGAGCCAGATGGGGCAACGGAAATGGTTATGCCATACGGGTTCTTGAGGCCCGTAATCGTATTCGTCGGATTGCCGCCCTGTGGGTAGTTATAGAAGTAGACCTCGCCGCCCCGTTCGTTAGTACCTACGAGCGCATTCCCAAGAATCCAGTACTGAGAGAATCCCGAGTCGAACTGGACGCGTCCGACCTCTTTCGCGACGGCACCGTTAATTTTGTAGCGCAAAAATCCCTTAGTCGAAGGGAGGGTCGGATACTGGCCGTCCCACTCGAGAAATCCAAACAGTTTAGGGTTTGGCCTCAAGTGAAACCGCATCACGGTGGGAGCACCTTTCGGAAGCCACGCCGAATGGCGTTTGAAACTCGCTAAATAGACGTTGCCGGAATCATCATATGTAACGGCCTGACAGAACCTTGGCCGTGAGTAGTGACTCTTAATCACTTGGTTGGGGGTTCAAGTCCCTCGCGGTGCAAGTTTCAAAGCCCCTGCAAAATAGGCACTTTTGCAGGGGCCTTTCATTTTAAGCGCGCTCTTCCCTGAGCAACGCGGACAACTCCGAGCACGCGCTGCCGGTGTCTTGGTTCTATTTCAACCGGAACGTCGGGTATTCTTCACGCTCGAAGGAGGCAATGTGTTGTGTTGATTGCGTTCGCTTAGCTTTACGGCGATTGGCACGCTCGCCGGCGACGGGCGATTCGGAACGATTTGATATGCAGTAGCGTTTATATACTGCTGCTAGACCTTAGAATGAGGCGGCGAGGTCAACGCCGATTCGTTTTTCGAACTAGTAGGCTTCCACGAAAGATCCCGGTTGTATCAAACTGGGGGGTCCAACCGGGGTCTTTCACACAACGCGGCCGTCATGCGGTCATCGTAGTAAGCGCAACGTCGTCCAAGGCCTGCGCTGTCTTCACTACAATACCCCCTTCGATGGCGTATTTGGCTTAGCATTGCGCCCCGGTTTGACCAAAGGCCCACCTTCGAGAACCGCGTCAAGATTCTCATGCGGCGCATAGGACCAATGGTCCAGGGTCGCGTTCCCGGCGACGCGAGTCTATAGTTTAGCGCGAAAGCTAGGCGAAGTCGCCCGAAATGCGCCTGGAAAGATGGTGCGGTTCATGCGCCGCGCGGATGCGTCGAAGGCACGACCGTAGTAACCCGACCGCTCTCGACGTCGTAGACATGTCCGGAAACAGTAAGTTTAGTGGAAATCTGAGGCGCATTGCAGACACGATCGACATCGATCTTCACAGTCTTCGACGGATCGAGTACCGGCAGCCAGGCCAGGTCGCTTTCGGTGTAGCCGGCGCGTTTCTCAAACCCATGACGCAGACCGTCGTCGGCTAGGAGCGTACTGCCGCAGCCGGTGTGATGGATGATCGCCAGCTCGAAATACGGTCCTTCGGGAGCTTTACTCTCGACGAGGTAGCCGATGTATGAAATATCCTGGAGCATTGCCGGCGTCACCCGTCCGCCGACGGTACGGCCAACGATCGCATCGGCGAAATCCAAGCCGAGAAATTCGAATGGATCGACCCGCGGATCGATGCAGGTAAGAATGTACAGCCCCTTGTGCGGCAAAAATGGAAGACGAGGCGTGTTCCGCCATACTCCGGACTCGGCATAGGCGCGGTTGCGCGCCAGAAGCGGATCGATGTTCGACATGAGGGCCTCTTCCTATACGTGCGATGCCTCCTGGCAGGTGACCAATTGGCTTTGGAAATTCGGGGCGGTCGCGCCACGGCTCCTGCCCGAGGTTTCACGTCGCAGGATGGGTATAAGAAGCCATGAGCAAGGAAACAAATTCTAAGCGACTGGTAGTCGTCGCGATGCTGAGCCTAGTCGTCGCAGCCTGTTCGCACACCGCAACGCCCTCCAGCCAGGTCCAAGATGGATTCGCTCCGTTCAGTTCGACGCGAAATCAGGCCGTAGGCCTGGTATCAAATACGAAGCGCTCGCTCGGATCCGAGGACGCCAACACGCTGGCAGCCGCATATACCGCCCTCGAGGAAAAAGCCAACGCTTATGCCGGCTTCATGGTGGAAGCGATAACGACGTCGTCGTTCGACCTATCCAGAAACACAAAATATGCCGCCGATTTTACCGCGGCCATCGCGGCCTTCGACAGAAGCGTCGCCCCGCTTTCCACGACGCATCAGCGGGCGCTCGCGAGCGCCTGGCTGCCGACGTTCGCAGTATCCCTCCAGTCACATTGGGATCGATACAGCGGCGTTATCGCCCAAATGTCACCTCAGACCAAGGCGAACCTCATCGCCGAGATAAAGCGGGACACGGTTTGGCCAAACTATGAAGATATCGCGACGGAGCCCGTGGCTAGCCGCTAACCCAGAAAAAGAACTCGGTCGTCACTTGGCTCGAGGTTCGAGTCCAAGGCGTTGGAAAAGTCAACGCCCCTGCAACTCGAAGTTGCGGGGGCTACACTTTTGTAGAGAACCCCAACCGGACTCGTCGTAGGGAGCTCCACTTTGCACTCAGGCGCGAAATCAAGTACCGCGGGTTTTCTTCCGATCACGCGATCGCTTGTGGCGATGGCGCTGCTCAGCCTTGCGCAAACATCGACTGCACGAGCGGCCTCTGCACAGGGCGAGCAAGTCTGGCTGGGAGTGAGCGACATTCATCTGAACATCTTCGATCGCTCGCCACGCCCGAATCGCAACGGCACCGACACCAATATAGCGCTCTTTAAATCTGCACTCATCCAGATGAAACGCGCGGTGCCCAACCCCGCCGTGGTCTTGATCCCGGGTGATTTTCTCGTCCACCACTTCGCGCAGCGCGCCGCCCATTACGCGGGCACGCCTGACGAGGGAGGGATTGAAACGATGCGACGGATCGCTGCTGCATTTAACCGCGCGTTCCCGAGCGCACAGTTCGCGATCGCGCTTGGCAACAACGACGTCCCTTGTGGCGACTATCGGAGTGCCGACGGCACCCCGTACCTCGCGGCCGTCACACGCATCTGGGCCCCCTTGGTAAATCGCGGCGGGGCTGCACCGGGGTTCGCCGCATCTTTCCGGCGCGGCGGCCAATACACGGCGCGGCTTCCCGTGCATGGGCTGCGGCTCGTGGTTCTTAACACGGTCCCGTTTTCGAGCCTGTACAGGGGTGACTGTGGCGGCGACGTCCAGGCTGCATCTGGGCAACTTGCGTGGCTCGGAGCGACGCTGCGCGCCACGCCTGCTGCGACCGGTAATCTCGTAGTGATGCACATTCCGCCCGGATTTGACGCCTTGTCGACCGACTTCACACGCGGACTTTTGGCGTGGCCGTTTTTGAACGGGCGGTACAATGCCGCACTGGCGAGCACGCTGGCAGCTCCCGGCAATCGCGTGGCGTACGCGATCGCCAGCCATACCCACCACTTCGACTTCCGGCTTGCCGGCAACGTACCGATCGTCGTACTCGGATCGCTCTCGCCGATCTATCGCAACAACCCGACGTTCTACGCGCTGCGAATGGGACCGGACGGATCCCTCCGCGACATCCAATTCCATAGCTTCGATGAACGGACAAAAGCATGGGTGCCGGTTCGCAGCTTCGACCGAATTTGGAGCAGCAATCGTATCGAGGCGTCCTCGCTGATCCGGATCCATGCGCTGTTGGCTAACGTTCCGGATGCGCGGGCGCTTTGGGACCGGCAAGCCAACGGCTGGCCTTCGGCTCACCTACGCATTGCAGGAACCTGGGCCGGGAAGCGCTGGCGCGTCTCGTGGTGCGCGCAAACGGATCTTGGTTCGAGTTTCCGAGAATGTGCCGGAGTCCAGCGCCGCGTGCTGACGTTAGGGTTGGTGGCACTCGCGCTTGCGGGCGTTATCGCAGCTTTGCTACTAGCTTTTGCCCTGCGTTCACGCGTTAACGCGCGACGATAGCTCGAACCAAGAAGTGCCCAGGCGCCGAGCGTCGAAACCCGCTAACAAATTCTCTTAGCTACGTCATCCGGAGGCATACATGTTGGTATACACTCGGCGCGGTTTACTATTTTTGCTGGTCACGACGCTTGTCGCTTGCTCGGGCATAGGACAAGGTGGGACCACCCCACCGCTGGCTTACAATCAACCGGCCACCGCACAATCCACCCTAGATGCGGCTCTCGACTCGGCGCCGCCGGCCGCCGGCGGCCGCGAAGTCATCCAAAAACTCGCCATTCACCCGCAGGCCGGCTTGCCGGCGATTCTGATGAACTTCGTCTCGAACGGTCCGGCGCAGGGCGGAGTGCCGTGCATCAAGTGCGTTTCGGGCGCATCGAGCGGCGACAACGTCGGCTTGACGGGGCCGTCGAGCTACGTTCGAACGGGAACCGAGTGGCAATACGCCCTGTCGTACACCGACATCGGTTACAAAGGAAGCTGCAAACTCGCCTGGGCGATTACCTCCGGCAAAAAGACGATTGATAGTTTTTCTGCTACGTTGAAACTCGAGAGCGCGGGAGGCTTCGTACTCTACGCGATCAATCGGACCCGTCCCAAATACTCCGGCCCGGCAACCTTGACTGGAAAGGTTACGTGCGGAAAGAACGTCCAGTCGACTCAAGCGCCGCTGCAGTTTGAGTAAGTTCTAGTTTTTCGGGCTTGGCGCCCTGAGAGCACCTCACCGGGTCGGAGTCGAAGCCAGCGTCATAATGGAAAAGGCACATGGCGGCGCTCCGGCCAGGAGTCGGATTCTCTACACGCTGCTCTGGTGTTTTGTCGCAATGCTCGTCAGCGGAGCGTTGGCGATCCTCACCGGGCGCCCATTTCTGTTTCCATCACTCGGTCCGAGCGCGATCATGCTCTTCGGCAATCCCCTCGAAGCGGCGTCTTCGCCGCGGAACGTGCTCGTTGGTCATTTCATCGGAGCAGGTTCGGGTTATGCGGGATTAGCCGCCACGGGATTGCTGGGGGTGCCTTTTACCGCGACGATGGATGGTCACCGCGTTCTGGCGGCCGCCATCGCGTTGGCGCTTACCGCGGCTCTAACCATTGCGACGCGCAGCGAACACCCTCCCGCGGGGGCGACGACGCTCATCGTTTCGTTGGGCATTTTGCCGTGGCTTGTCGACTATCTCGTCATCATGTTCGCAGTCGCAGCGTTGACGCTGCTGGCCCTCATCGTCAATCGCCTGCGCGGCGTCAACTACCCGATCTGGTGAAGCGCACTCGGCTGGTTTGCCGCCGACGGGAAGCCGACTAGCACGCACAACGAGCAGGAAAAGCACCTAGGGCGTTCTATCTATCGGGGTCGCCGGGCAAGTGGCGGAACTGGCAGACGCGCTGGATTTAGGTTCCAGTGGGGCGACCCGTCAGAGTTCGAGTCTCTGCTTGCCCAATCGCTACCCCCTTGGAGAAGAGGAATTTTGAACGGCGGACCCGCCGGACCCCCAAAATATGCATGCGGAAGTAGCTCAGTGGTAGAGCATCGCCTTGCCAAGGCGAGGGTCGCGAGTTCGAATCTCGTCTTCCGCTAATTTTTTATGACAAGCTCGACTTTGACGCGGCTCGCCCCCACCCAAGTGGCGCTCGAGTTCTCCATCACCGGACAAGAACTCGCGGCCGCTGAGGAGCGGGCGTTTCGAAAACTAGTAAAAAACGTGCGCCTTCCCGGTTTCCGGAAAGGCAAAGTTCCGCGCAAGATCTTCGAGCAAGCCTACGGGAGTAACGCCGTCACCAGCCACGCAGTGGACGAAGTCGTCCCCGAGGTTTATGCAAAAGCAATCCGCGAGCACGACCTCGAGCCGGTCGAGCGGCCAAAACTCGAGGTCCTCGAGGAATCCGAGGGGCGGCCAACCCGGCTAAAGGCTACCGTTGAGGTCAGGCCCCAGATCGAGTTGGGGAAGTACAAGGGTATTACCGTTTCGCGACCCGCGGCCGAGGTGACCGACGCCGACGTGGACCGCAGCCTCGCCACCCTCGCCAGGGAGCGGGCCACGCTCGTGCCGGTCGAACGCCCCGCGAGCCTGGGCGACGTGGTTACCCTCGATTACGAGGGCACGATCGACGAGAAGCCGTTCGCCGGAGGGAAAGGAGTGGGCGAGGTTGCCGAGCTCACTCAAGGACGGTTCGTCCCCGGCTTTGCCGAGGGCATCGTGGGCATGAACCCGGGCGAGACCAAGATCGTCGACGCCCAGTTTCCCGAGGGTTACCCGGCCGCCGAGCTCGCTGGCAAGGCGGCCCGCTTCACCATAACTCTGCGTGAGCTCAAAGAACTGGAGTTGCCTCCGCTCGACGATGAGTTCGCGAAAGCATTTTCCAACCAGACAGTCGCCGAGTTGCGGGCCGACCTTCGGCGTCGTCTCGAAGCCATCGCCGCCTCGCGGGCCCGCCGTGAGGTCGGCAACGCCGTGATGGCTCAACTGCTCTCCTCGCATGACTTTCCGCTCCCCCCCTCCATGGTTGAGAACGAGCTCAACTATCTGCTCGAGGAGCTCGCCACGTCCGCCGGAGCCGCTAACGTCGAGGAGCATCGCGGACGAATCGGAAAGAGCGAAGAGGAACAGCGGGCCGAGTACCGTGCGGAGGCAGAGTCGCGCGTGAAAGCCGCACTCTTCATCGAACAGATCGCCAAGGAGGAGAAAATCGCCGCGACGCCAGCCGATATCGCCGCCGAGCTGGAAGTGCTCTCGCGCCGATACGGTCAACCCGTCGCTCGCGTTCGCAAGGCCTTGGGCAACAATCTCCTTTCCCTGATGGAAGGAATCGTGCGAAATAAGACGCTCGACTTCCTAGTCGACAACGCCGAGGTCGTGGTCGACCAAGAAACCCTGCGCTCAACGTCGTAGTTAAACGGGAGCATGGGACATTTAGTACCGATGGTCGTCGAGCAGACCGCGCGCGGTGAACGCGCGTACGACATCTATTCACGCCTGCTGAAAGATCGAATCGTCTTCGTCGGAGGACCAATCGACGACCACCTCGCCAATCTCGTCATCGCGCAGTTGCTTTTTCTGGAGAAAGAGGACCCCGAGAAGGACATTGACATGTACCTCAATAGCCCCGGCGGCAGCGTAACCGCCGGCCTCGCGATGTTCGATGCGATGCGCTTCATAAAGCCGGACGTGGCCACCATCTGCATGGGGTTTGCCGCCTCGATGGGATCGATTCTCCTGACCGGCGGAGCGCCCGGGAAGCGGATGGCGCTTCCCAACTCCAAGATCGTCATCCACCAGCCCTGGGTCTCTCAGATCGGCGGCCAGGCGACCGACGTCGAGATTGCCGCCCGGGATCTGATCGCCACCCGCCAGACGGTGGCGCGAATATACACCGAAACCACCAAGAAGCCGATCGAACAGGTCCTAAAAGACATCGAACGAGATTACTATATGACCGCGCAAGAGGCCAAGGATTACGGGATAATCGACCAGATTATCGAAAACCGTCAAGGCCTGCCCATGCCGGCATAGAGTGGAGGAACCCCGGCAACACTATGTTCCGCTTTGGAGACGACAAGGGTCAGCTCAAGTGTAGCTTCTGCGGAAAATCGCAGGAGCAGGTACGCAAACTTATCGCTGGGCCGGGCGTCTACATCTGCGACGAGTGCATCGAACTCTGTAATGAAATCATCGAAGAGGAACTCTACAAGAACGTAGACGAGAATCTTCGCCTCCGCAACATTCCCAAGCCCAAAGAGATCAATCACATCCTCAATCAGTATGTGATTGGTCAAGAACGTGCCAAGAAGTCGCTCGCGGTTGCCGTCTACAATCACTATAAACGAATCAACGCGGGCGGCACTGCCGACGACGTCGAGTTGCAGAAGTCGAACATCCTACTCGTCGGGCCGACGGGTTCGGGAAAGACCTATCTCGCTCAAACCCTAGCGAAGATACTCGACGTGCCGCTGGCGATGGCCGATGCCACCTCGCTCACCGAGGCAGGGTACGTCGGAGAAGACGTCGAGAACATCCTGCTCAAGCTGATTCAAGCGGCCGACTACGACGTCAAACGGGCCGAAAAGGGAATCGTTTACATTGACGAGATCGATAAGATCGCGCGCAAGAGCGAGAATCCGTCGATTACTCGGGACGTCTCAGGCGAGGGCGTGCAACAGGCGCTCTTAAAGATCCTGGAAGGCACGACGGCCAACGTGCCGCCGCAGGGCGGCCGTAAACATCCGCATCAAGAGTTCATCCAGATTGACACGACCAACGTGCTCTTCATCTGCGGCGGTGCGTTCGACGGTCTCGAGCGCATTATCGAGTCGCGCGTCGCGGCCAACAATATGGGCTTTCGCGCCCAGCCGGAGGGTAAGCGTGACGTGCGAGTGGGCAAGCTGCTCCAGCAGTTGATGCCCGAAGACTTATTGCGCTTCGGGCTGATCCCGGAGTTTATCGGACGCCTGCCGATCGTAGTGACGCTCGATGCGCTCGACGAGTTGGCGCTTCGCCGGATTCTGACCGAGCCGCGAAACGCGCTGGTACGCCAGTTCCAAAAGATCCTCAACATGGACGGCGTCGATCTGCAGTTTACCAAAGAGGCGCTGGTAGCGATCGCCAACAAAGCCCAGAGCCGGAAGACCGGCGCGCGAGGCCTGCGCTCGATTCTCGAAGAGACCATGCTGGAGGTCATGTACGATTTGCCCTCTCTGCAAGGTGTGAAGAAGTGCGTTGTCAACAAAGACGTGATCGAGAAGAAAGAATCTCCGACGCTCGTCTATCAAGAGCAGAAGAAGGATATGCCGGCCTAAAGTAGGCCCGGCGGCCGCTGGCGCGGAACGCTGGCGCACCCATGGATCTCCCCAAACAGTACGACCCTCAGACGGTGGAGCCGCGCCTCTACGCCCATTGGGAACGCGGCGGGTATTTCCACGAGGATCCCGATCCGGCGCGACCGCCGTTTATCATCTGCATGCCGCCGCCGAACGTTACCGGTCGTGCGCACCTCGGACACGCCTCGACCTACACGCCTATGGACGTGCTGACGCGATACCATCGCATGTTGGGCGAGAATTCGGACTGGCTTCCGGGTGTCGATCACGCGGCGATCGCGACCGAGGCCGTGCTGGTCAGGAAGCTCGCGGAAGAGGGGACTCGTCGCGAGGACCTGGGCCGTACACAATTCATCGAACGCGCCTGGGCGTGGTCGCGCACCTATGGCGGAGAGATCGACGAGGTGTTTCGCCGGCTTGGCTTCGGCCCCGATTGGCAGCGCTCGCGCTTCACCATGGACGAGGGCTTGTCGGCCGCGGTACGCCGCGTGTTCGTGCGACTCTACCGAGAGGGGCTCGTCTATCGTGGTAAGCGCCTCATCAACTGGGATCCTACTGCGAAGACAACCGTCTCGGATGCCGAGCTCGAGCACGTCGAGCGAGAGGGAACGCTGTGGTTCATCCGTTATCCCTTTTCGAAAGACGACCTCACCAACGGTGTCGAAATCGCGACGACCCGCCCCGAAACGATGCTGGCCGACGTTGCGATCGCGGTCCATCCACAAGATCCGCGCTACGCGCAGGCGATTGGGCGCAGCGTCTGGCTTCCTCCGATGTTGGAGCGCAGCATCCCGATCGTTGCCGACAAGGCGGTCGATCCGGAGTTCGGCACTGGTGCGGTTAAGGTAACACCGGCACACGATCCGCTCGACTACGAAATCGGAGGCCGCCACGGGCTCGCGACGCCATCGGTCATCGATCTCGACGCGCGAATAACCGGGGCGGAGATTGCGGTCGGTCCATACGCCGGCCTCGATCGCTTCGAAGCTCGCGAACGCATCGTTGAAGATTTGCGCCGAGCTGGAATGCTGGTGGTGGCGCAGCCGCACCGCCATTCCGTGGCCACCAGCGAACGGACCGGCGACGTGGTCGAACCGTTGCTCTCGCTGCAGTGGTTCGTCAAGATGGCGCCGCTGGCCAAGCCCGCCCTCGATGCGTATCGCGATGGCCGTGTTCGCTTCGTGCCTGAGCGCTACGGCCGCATTTTCGCGCACTGGCTTGAAAATATCCGCGATTGGAACGTCTCGCGTCAAATTTGGTGGGGCCATCAGCTTCCGGTTTGGTACACGCCTGAAGGCCGGGAGATCGTTGCCGAGGACGAGACGGAGGCGCTGGAACTCGCGGAGCGCACCTACGGCACGCGCGACCTCACGCGCGATTCGGATACGCTCGATACGTGGTTCTCGAGCGGAATTTGGCCGTTTTCCATCCTTGGCTGGCCGGCTCAGACCGTCGACCTGCGCTGCTGGTACCCATCGCAAGTCATGATCACCGGCGGCGAGATCATCTTCCTCTGGGTGGCTCGCATGGTCATGCTCGGGCTGCATTTCATGGATAAGGCACCCTTCCGCG
Source organism: Candidatus Cybelea sp. (assembly GCA_049696515.1). GTDB lineage: Bacteria > Vulcanimicrobiota > Vulcanimicrobiia > Vulcanimicrobiales > Vulcanimicrobiaceae > Cybelea. The sequence goes on from JBAVTZ010000247.1 coordinate 26,847, forward strand.
ACGTCGTCATAACCCCGCTGGTCTTCGACGCGCTTGGCCGAAAGATGTCGAAGTCGCTCGGCAACGCCATCGATCCGATGGCACTGGTAGAAAAGTACGGCGCCGACGCGTTTCGCCTTTCGATACTTCGCCAGATGCGGCTTGAAAGTCAGGAGATTCGTTACCAGGAGAGTCGCTGCGAAGAAGCGCGCAATTTCAACAACAAGATCTGGAATGCGACCCGCTACATCCTCGCGTTGCCGGAAGGGCTGCCGGAGCCGCTGACGCTGCCGGATAGTTCCACGTTGACACCTGCCGATCGCTGGATCCTCAGCCGTCTGCGCGAGACGATTGTTAAGATGGGCGCACTGCTCGACGGCTACGACTTCGGCAACGCAACCGAAGTGGTTTGGCGTTTCCTCTGGTACGAGTTTTGCGACTGGTACGTCGAAGCCACCAAGGCCGATCACAATCGCGCGAGCCGCGCCGCCGTGCTCTCCTTCGTTTGGAACAACGCGATGCGCCTGCTTCACCCAATCGCGCCATTTATCAGCGAAGAGATTTGGTTAGCACTGCCGCATGACGGTGATACGATCGTCACCGCAAACTGGCCGGACGCCCTCGAAATTCCCGCCTTTCCCGCCGAAGCTCAAAGTTTCGAGCTCCTGCGGCGCACGGTCGAGCGGGTTCGAAATTTGCGCGCCGAAATCGGCCTGCATCCACGCGACCGCGTGGTGATCGACGTTCCGGCGAACGTGCCGGAAGAAATGGCAGCTCTGCTGGCGCTGCTGGCGACCGCGAAAGTCGAACGGGCTGCGGCACAGGGAGAGGGCGTCGAAGAGGCGCTCAATGCGGTCAGCGTGCGTGCGCCGCGCGGCTTGCTCGCGGAACGGTATCGCAAGGAGGCGCAGCAGCTTCGCTTGGAAGTCGATCGCGGTGAGAAGAAGCTTAGCGACGAGGCCTTCGTCACCAAGGCAGCCCCCAGCGTCGTTGCGAAGGAGCGCCAGAAACTGGAAGCCTATCGCGCCGAACTAGCGAAGGTCGAAGCGGCAATCGGCGCATTAAAGGAACCTGCATGACGGCTGCTGCCACAGGTCGCGTTCTCGCGCGCAGCGACGAGATCCAGCGGATCATCGCACGTCTCGCCCATCAAATCCTCGAGCCGAACGATGCCCAACAGGGATTGGTGCTGCTCGGCGTTCGCCGCGGAGGCGAAGCACTGGCAACACGGCTGGCCCGGGAGATCGAGGGGATCAGCGGGCGCGCCCCGGTGCTGGGTTTTCTCAACATCAACCTTTACCGGGATGACCGTGTCACCCATGAGCTGCCGGAGTCTCAGATTCCGGTTGACGTTTCCGACCGAACGGTGGTCGTTGTAGACGACGTCCTCTACACGGGGCGTACGGTTCGTTCGGCGCTCGACGCCGTCACCGACCTCGGCCGGCCGGCAGCCATCCGGCTTTGCGTGCTGGTGGATCGCGGTTTGCGGGAACTTCCGATTCAGCCGGATTACGTTGGCCGGCATACGCCGACCACGCCGGGGGAGCGCGTGAAAGTCGTGCTGGCTCCTCGAGCGGCAGCATCCGACGAGGTCACCATTTTGGGGAACGCTCGTGCGGATACGGCGTAGCCTTATCGACCTGGACGATTTGACCGCGGACGAGCTGGCGCATATCTTCGAAAAAACGGCGCAGTTCGAAAAGCTGCCCCCGGGTCCGCTGCTGGCCGGCACCGCTTGCGTGAATATGTTCTTCGAGGAGAGCACCCGCACGTTTACTTCGTTTAATCTCGCCGAGCTGCGGCTTGGCGCCGACGTAATCAATCTGGCGCCGAAGCGTTTGAGTCTTGCCAGCAAAGGCGAGACGCTGGAGGATACGGCGATAACGCTGAGCGCGCTGGGAATTACCGTGCTCGTCGTGCGCCATCACGAGGCGGGTTTCCCCCAACGTGTCGCTTTGGCGTTTGACGGTCACGTTATCAATGCCGGTGACGGCGTGCACGCCCATCCCACCCAAGCGCTGCTCGACATTTATACGCTAATCGAGGAGTTTGGGGAGCTGCAGGACCGGTCGGTCGCGATCGTCGGCGACGTTCTTCATAGCCGGGTCGCCCACTCGACGATACGTGGGCTTGCGCGCCTCGGCGCGTCGGTGGTTTTGGTCGGTCCGGAGTCCTTTTTACCCAGCAGCTACGCGGCGAACGGAATCCGCGTCGAACGCGACTTCGATGCGGTGCTTTCGCAGGTGGATGCGATCATTCTGCTTCGCATCCAGCGCGAGCGCTTCGTTGAAATGCCGATCTCGGATCGCGAATACGTCGAAAACTATCGGCTCGATCGCCGGCGTCTTGCGCTCACGCGCAGCGACGCCATCGTGATGCATCCGGGACCGTACAACCGTGGAATGGAGCTTGACGACTCCGTTCTGGAGTTCGCCGGTTGGCGCTACGCTCAGCAAGTCCATCACGGCGTTGCGATTCGCATGGCGGCCCTCGACCTGCTCGTTAACCATCCTCGATGACGGCGCTTTTGATCCGAGGCGGAAGGATCGTCGACCCGGCGACCTCGCTCGATGCGTTGCGCGATCTACGGTTGCGCGATGGAACGATCGTGGAAATCGGCGAGCATCTCGAGCCGAACGATGGCGAAGAGCTGCTCGATCTCGCCGGCGCCGTCGTCGCCCCAGGTTTCGTCGACATGCACGTACACTTGCGCGAGCCCGGTTTTCCGCAGAAGGAAACGCTCGAGAGCGGAACCGCCGCCGCAGTTCGCGGCGGTTTCACGGCGGTTGCCTGCATGCCGAACACCGATCCCGCGCTGGACGAGCCGGAGATCCTTCTGAGCCTAGCGCGCGAGGTCGAGCGCCGCGCCCGTTGTCGCGTCTATCCCATCGGCGCGATCACGCGGGGCCGCAAAGGGATCGAACCGTGCGACTTTTCGGCGCTCTCGGGAGCCGGTGCGGTCGCATTCTCGGACGACGGCGACACGGTCCAAAATGCCCGCGTTCTGCGCGACGCCGCGTTCTTGGCGCGAGAACTTTCCGCCCCGTTCATCTCCCACTGCGAGGATCCGTCACTCAAGGATGCGCCGGGCAGCCCAGCAAGCGCTGAGGACGTCATCGTCGCGCGCGACCTTCTGATTGCAGCAGAAGCCGCAAAGAGCTGGCATATTGCGCACCTCACGACGCGTGGCGCGCTGGAGTTGATTCGGTGCGCGCGTTCAAAGAGGGCGCGTGTGACCTGCGAAGTCACGCCCCACCACTTGTTCTTTACCGAAGCTGTAAGGCAAGAGCTCGGAGACGCCGCAAGGGTCAATCCGCCACTGCGCACGCAAGAGGACGTGGAGGCGTTGCGTCGCGGCGTGCGAGACGGAACGATCGACGTGTTCGCTAGCGACCATGCCCCGCATACCCACCAGGAGAAGTCGGGCGAAGTGGGCCCGGCGCCCCCGGGTTTTTCTGGTCTTGAGATTGCCGTCGGCGCTTATGCCGCCGCTTTACCCGATCTGCCGATGGCACGCTTTGTCGAACTGCTCTCGACAAACCCGGCGCGCATTTTGGGCGTGCCCGGCGGCAGGCTTGCGCTGGGTGAGCCGGCTGACGTCACGATTTTCGCCGACCGTGCGTGGGTCGTCGATCCCTCGACGTTTGCGTCCAAAGGCAAATGCACGCCGTTTGCGGGACACAGATTACCGCGCAAGGTCTTAGCCACGATCGTCGGCGGCGATATCCGTTATCGTGCGGCGAAGCTGGACGGATGAAGGCGAATGGCGCCGTGCAGCTAAACCGGGCTCCCTCGATGACGAGTCGGAAATCCGCCGCGCTTTTTCTCGCCGACGGCAGCCGCTTCGACGGGCATGGGCTCGGCTTCGAGGGAACGGCGCTTGGCGAGGCGGTTTTTTACACGGGCATGACGGGTTACGAAGAGGCATTGACCGATCCGTCATATGCGGGGCAGATTCTCATCTTCACCTACCCGCTGATCGGCAACTACGGTATATCCGGCAGCGCGGCACAACATTGGCGCGCATGCGCCGCGGGAGCAGTGATCAAACAGATCGCCTATCGTCCTTCCCATCACCTTGCAAAGCAAGATCTGCCGTCGTGGCTCGACGAGCAGCACGTTCCCGCGCTCATCGGTGCCGACACCCGCGCGATTACGATTGCCTTGCGCGAGCACGGAACGATCTGGGCGGCGCTTGCAGTCGGCGCCCCCGCGCTCGATAGCGCGGAACGTGCACTGAGCGACTTCGTGCGCACTGCGAGCACAAAGGCGCTGGTGCCAAGCGTCGCGACGCGAGAAGAGTTCGCGCGTGGTCCGATTGGGGGACGCCGGGTGGTACTCCTCGACTGCGGTGTCAAACGCGCTATCCTCGATCAGTTGGAAGCGCTGGGAGCTCACATCGACATTCTTCCCTTTAATGCAACCGCGGAAGAGGTACTCGCGAGCGATCCCGATGCCGTCTTCATCTCGCCGGGTCCCGGCGATCCGACGGATCTCACCGAGACCGTCGCGGTATTGCGCAGCCTGGTTGGACGCAAACCACTCTTCGGAATTTGTTTGGGCCATCAGCTGCTGGCGCTTGCCTGTGGTGGGCGCACGTTTAAGCTCCCCTATGGCCATCGCGGCGGAAACCAACCCGTAATCGACCACGCCGGCGGCGAGGTTCTCATCACTGCCCATAATCACGGTTATGCGGTCGATGCACGCTCGCTTCCGAGCGAGCTCGAAGCGACCATGACCAACCTCAATGACGGGACGAACGAAGGTTTTCGCCATCGCGCCCTCCCAATCGCCGGCGTTCAGTTTCACCCTGAAGCCTCGCCCGGTCCCTTCGATGCACGCCGTCTCTTTGCACAATGGTTAGAGGAGCTGCGCTAAAATGCGGCCTGGCGTTCGTGGCGTTCGTGACGTTCGCTGCGACCGGCCAAGCGCAGAGCCTCCAGCGTTTGACGGTGCAGTCGTTTGCTCTTTCGGCCGACACGACTCGGCCGCGCATTGACGTACCGTTCCAGTTGATCGTCACGTTGCGCGTGCGCGAGCGAGTGAGTCAAATCGAGAATATCGAGCTTCCGATACTCGCCGAGCTCGAACTCCTCGGCGACGAGCGGCAGACGGCAACCGACCCGCAAGGTACGCAGTATCGCGAGACGATTACGGTCGTTGCGCATCATGCCGGGGCGATCGCGATCGGTCCTGCGACCTTGCAAGCCATCGACGCACGCGACGGCAAGCCGAAACAGTGGTACACGAATCCGTTGACCCTCCAAGTCGGCGGGGTAGAAGCGCGCGCGTTTCGGGAGGGAGCCCACGCACTGCTCGCGGCGGCGCTGGCAGCACTCCGCTTGCTGCTCTTGCTGATCGGCGTCGGCTGCGTGG
>JBAVTZ010000248.1:0-9934 GCA_049696515.1 Candidatus Cybelea sp.
CCAGCGGAATACGACATCCTGTCTTTTGCGGAAAAGTCGCACGCCTCGCTGCGGGGCTCGTAGGCTTCCTCAGGCGCTCGGCTATCCGATCCATAGGCGGGCCGCGCCGATCGAGTAGTCGCCCATCCCGTAATAGACGTCGTAAGTACGCTCGCCGAGGTCGGGGCGAGGATCCAGTCCGGTTGGAAAGACGACGTTGGCGACGACGCCCTTGCGCTCGCGGGCCGATTCGGGCGTCATGATGGGATGCGGAGAACGGTAGAGAATGCAATCCGGACGCTCTAGGTCGGCGATTACGACGCCGGCACTGTAACGCAGCGAAGGCTTGTGCCGGCGATCGCTGCTCACGTCGACGCCGTGAAAGAGCGACATCCACCCCTCGATCCCATTCAGTGCGATGCGTACCGGCGGGGTGCCCGCACCAATCTTGATCGAGCCCCACAGCGCGTTGGGCGAGAGTACCTGGATGCTCTCGGAAACGTTCAAGAGATTGCTGCGGTCCTTCAAGGCGGGACCGAGCGGCACGTAGGCAAGGCGAATAGACTCGCGGTCTTCAAACGGCATTCGTTCGATCATCGGAATTGAGGCGCGTCCGTCGACGCTCGAGAGATGCAACATCGGGCGATGGTAGAAGGCCAGGCATCGTCGCCCTTTCGGCGAGAGCACCGGCTCGGGAAAGAAGACCGCGTCCTTGTCGTCGCCGACGACGTTCGCAGTCCCGGCGAAACGAACTAGACCGAGCCGCTCCCAATGGTAGGCATCGCTCGACAAGGCTAACGCGATGCGCGGGCCGTCGGGACCAAAAGCGGTATAGGCCATCACGTACGATTCGAGCACCGGCACGTAGGTTACGCGCGGATCTTCGCAGCCGTATCCAGGACGCGCGCGCACTTCGTATGGGGCCTCGGGCTGCAGCGCAAAACCGAGCCGTTCGACATCGAAACCGTTTTTAGTCTGACTGGTGAGAACGGTCCCAATGCGCGAAATGTTTCCGATGGCGACGTCGCGCGGATAGAGCAAAAGCTCGCGACCGGGAGCGCGGGTCGCGGCGGGATTCAAGACTCCGCCGGCTTCGGCGGGACTTCCGTCGGGTTCAAGCACAAGCCCGAGCCGCCGCACGCGCACGTCGAGCTGCTCTATCGTTTCTAACGTTCGGGGTTGCTTACGAGGCGAGAGCAGGTGGAGGTTCCTTCGTCCTTACGGCAGGAAGGTCGTGGCAATTGGTTCGTTGCTGGGCGTCACGACTTCGACGCGAACGCCTCGTCGATATACCGAGTTGGGAACGATCCAGAGTGTGTAGGTCCGATACTCGGGTGATGGTTCGCCGCCGTCGGCAGGATCCTGTTCAAACGCGACGACGCGCACGCGCTGCTCGTTTGCACGGATGGATTCGACGATCTGCTTATATCCAGTGCGGTCGTGCGGCCCCATGAGCAAGACCGCACCGAACTCACTTTTGAAGTGCACCGGTGCGTGAATCCCCAGCTTGCCCAGAGTGACCGCATCGCGTACTATGGTTATTTGGTTCCCTCCGAGAACGGTGGTTGTGCCCGCTGCAAGCGTCTTCACGCGAATCTCGCGACATCCGGCCAGCAAGACGAGCCCCAGGCCTAGACCTGCCAGGGTCGACCAGCGCTTCACGGCCGACCGCTTCGCCCGTACCTACTCGCGGCCTGCCCCGTTCCACAAATTTTTATCTCTCAATTGTCGTTGCCCGCACGGCTTGGGCGGGGCTACGCTGAAAGGCGGATGAAGAATCTCCTTCGCCTGGCGCTGTCTGCCGATTTGGCCGCCCTGATGACGGTTGTACTGGGAAGCTGGACGCGGATCAACGGCGCGGGGCTAACCTGCCCGGACTGGCCCCTTTGCCGAGGGCACCTTCTCCCTTCGATGGCCAACGGCACACTCTGGGAGTGGACGCATCGCCTGCTCGCGTCGGCGGTGGCGCCGCTCGTCATCGCGCTCATCGTGGTTGCTTGGCGTGAGCGAGATCGCTTCGCGTTTATCCGGCCGATGCTTTGGGTGATCGGCACGCTCTTTCTGGTTCAGGTCTTCCTCGGGGCCCAGACCGTCCGTCTTGACAATACACCCTTCTCGGTCGTGCTGCATTGGGCGACCGCGATGGCGCTCATTGCGGCGCTCTCTGCGATGGTCGTCTTTGCTGCTGCGGCCGGCGCGACGCCGGATCCATCGCGCGATGGGTCGCGTGCGCCGAGCGGCCTCGTTCTGATCCTCGGCGTCACCGCTTTGGTTGCCTTCGGGACAATGTGCATCGGCGCGTACGTGAGCTCCAGCGGCGCCGGCCTCGCTTGCCTTTCAATTCCGGGGTGCGCCGGCAACGTCGTGGTGTACACCTCGGGCCAGTACGTGCAAATGTTGCACCGCGCTTCCGCCGCTGCAACCCTTATCTGCGCGGCGGCAGCACTTGCAGCCGCTTGGGCCTACCCCGCTTCGCTGCGCGTACGCGTTTCCGTCGCAACCGGTCTCGCCCTCGTCGCCCTTCAGGTACTCCTCGGGCTGCTTAACGTCGCGTTGCGCTTACCGACGAACCTTCGTGAAGCGCACGCGGTGAACGCGGCACTGCTCTTTCTGGCTTTCTTCGTAACGACGCTCTTCGCAATGATGGAGGCCTGGCCGCAACGCGCTGTCGGCCGGGTGGCCGGCAGCGGAGCCCAGCAGTGAGGGTGCTCGAGCGCTTCGGCGACTATTACGAGCTCTCGAAACCACGCATCATCGCGCTTTTGTTGATCACGACGGCCGCGGCGATGGTGATGGCGGCACGCGGCGTGCCGCCTTTTGGTCTGCTTTTCTGGACGTTGCTGGCCGGCGGATTGGCCGCTGCCTCAGCCGGGGCATTCAATTGCATCTGGGATGCCGATATCGATCGCCTGATGAAACGCACGCAAGGCCGACCCATACCTCAGGAGCGCATCTCGATTCGCGATGCCGTGATCTACGCGGTGACCGCCGGTGCAGTCTCCTTTGCGATCTTTTACTGGCTGGTCAATCCGTTGGCAGCGTGGCTTTCGCTGGCTGGAAACCTCTATTACGTCATCGTTTACACAATCTGGCTCAAACGGATCACGCCGCTCAATATCGTGGTCGGCGGGGCTGCCGGTGCCGTGCCGCCGCTCGTCGGCTGGGCGGCGGTTACGCATACGATCGGAGCGCCCGCGCTTGGCCTGTTCGCGTTAATCTTTCTCTGGACCCCGCCGCATTTTTGGTCGCTCGCCCTGATGACTGAAACCGAGTACGGCAAGGCTAACATTCCGATGTTACCAAATGTATGCGGCAAAGAACGCACCAAGCGCGAGATCGTATATTACACCATTCTGCTGGTCGCGGCCTCGCTCGCGCTTTATCCGCTTCACGTCATGGGTGCCTTCTACTTCGCCGCGGCGGCAGTGCTTGGAGGAATCTTTCTCTTCGATGCGTTGCGGACGTGGCGAGAGCAAAACGGTAGTCAGCAGGCGCGCAAGCTCTTTCGCTACTCGCTCCTCTACCTCGCGCTCTTGTGCTTGGTAATGGTGATCGACCGCATCGTTTCATGAGCCGCTTGCTCTGGACACTCGCGCTGGGCGTCTTCGCTGGAGCGCTGGACCTGAGCGTACTCTCGCCTGCGCTGCCCGCGATCGGACGCGAGTTCGGAGTGCAGACCGGAGACCTGGCTTGGGTGTTTACGCTTTACTTGCTCGTCTCTGTGCTGTCGATCGCGCTGGCAAGCACTTTCGCCGATCGCTATGGGCGCCGCCCGGTTTATCTCGCGTGTCTTGTTCTGTTCGCGGCCGGGAGCGTCGTCGCCATTACCGCGCCAACCTATTCGGTCTTCCTGATTGCGCGAGCGATTCAAGCCCTCGGCGCCGGCGGAATTTTTCCGGTCGCAACCGCGGCAATCGGCGACGTCGTTCCCGCAGGGCGGCGAGGCGCAGCACTCGGCATCGTCGCCGCGACCTGGGGGCTTGCGGCGGTGATCGGTCCCAGCGTCGGTGGATTGGTCACGCACTACGTATCCTGGCGCTGGATCTTCGCCGCCAACTTGCCGCTCGCGGCGATCGTTTTTTGGCTCGCGCTCCAGGTCGTGCCCACGAATGCGCCACGTCAACGCGAATCTCTCGACATCATGGGGCTGGCATTGCTTTGCGTGGGGCTGTTGGTGCTAATGGACGGATTGATCGAAACTCGTATCGCGATCGTTTTACTCGGGGCGGCGATCCTGGCGGGGTTCGCCTTTTGGGAGCGCCTGGCTCGCTTTCCTATCGTGCCGCTGGAGCTCTTGCGAACCCGGCAACTAGCGAAGACGTACACACTGGAGATCATCATCGGCATTTTAGAGGGGTCGCTCTTTTTCATACCGACGGTCCTCGTAAGTGCGCAAGGCCTTTCGTACGCGGTCGCGGGTTTTATCGCAGCACTTGGCGCAGCCGTTTTCGTCATCGTAATCCCGATCTCGGGACGAGCGTTGGATCGCATCGGCAGCCGCGACGTGCTGCTGGTTGGAACGCTGCTTACCGAACTTGGCCTGGCAATTTTCGCGTTAGGATTTTCGTCGCTGCCGCTCGCGCTGCTCGCGATGATCGTGGCCGGTGCCGGATTTGGCGCACTCTTGGGGGCGCCGACGCGCTACATCGTCACCAACGAAGCGCCCAAACACCTACGCGCTACGGCGATCGGGCTCTTGAGTCAATCCTTGATCGTCGGGCAGATTGTTGGAAGTGCTCTGGCCGGCGGTTTCATCGTTGCAGCACCGAATGAGCTCGCCGGCTTCCGTCATGCATATCTCGCTTTTTGCGCCGTTGCGTTCCTCGCGCTTTTACTCGCGGTAACGCTCAAATCGCGACGCGACGAGCCTGCCCTTCCAATCGAACCGGTAGCGGTGCCGGCCCTGTAGGAGTTTGAAGCTTGCAGGAGCTTGTAGGAGCTTCGAGAGCGAACTCTCTTGCATGACGACCCACTCGGTCGAGAATCAGCCGCCGCCGCTGGAGAACTATAATCTCTTCGCTACCGACCGAGTGCTCGCCGAGGCCGTGGCGCGCGAGGCACCAGGCGAGCCGACCGACGGGTTGGTCGCGCTAGGCGAGCTAGCAGGGCGTCCCGAAACGATCGCGCTCGGATTTGACGCCAACGAACATCCGCCTGAGTTGAGTACGCACGACCGCTTCGGCCATCGCATCGACGAGGTGCGGTTTAATCCAGCTTGGCACAGCTTGCTGCAGCACGCAACGCAAGCGGGGCTGCACGGCACGCCGTGGATGGATCGCGCACCCTACCCGCACGTGCGCCGGGCTGCGAAGTTTTATCTGTGGGGGCAGGTCGAGTCGGGTCACGGATGTCCGCTCTCGATGACCTACGCCGCGGTTCCGGTGCTGCGTTCGCAGCCCGATATTGCTGCGGTGTGGCTTGCGCCTACTACAGCGCCCGAATACGACCCGCGTCTGATTCCGATCGCCGAAAAAACCGCGGCCCTGTGCGGGATGGGCATGACCGAAAAGCAAGGCGGCTCCGACGTTCGTGCGAACCGTACTCATGCCGTGCCGGCAGCGTTGCCGGGCGCCGGCCGGGAGTATCTCCTGACGGGACACAAGTGGTTCTGCAGCGCCCCAATGAGCGACGCGTTTTTAGTGCTTGCCCAGACCGGCTCACCCCATGCTGAGCGACTCTCCTGTTTCTTGGTGCCGCGCGTGCTCCCCGATGGCACGCGTAATCCGTTTGCGATTCAGCGTCTGAAGAATAAACTCGGCAATCGCAGCAACGCTTCTGCCGAAGTCGAGTTCGACGAAACTCACGGCTGGCTCATTGGCGACGAAGGGCAGGGGCTCGCGCGGATCGTCGAGATGGTCAACTACACGCGGTTGGACTGCACGCTCGGCTCGGCCGCACTTATGCGCGCCGCCCTCGTCCAGGCGATCCACCACGCGACGTATCGGCGCGCGTTCGGCGCGCCCTTGATCGATCATGTTCTCATGCAGAACGTGCTCGCCGACCTCGCGCTCGAGTCGGAAGCTGCCACCGTACTCTGCATGCGCGTTGCGCGCGCCATCGACGATGCCCCGCATGACCCGCAAGCCGCAGCGCTCAAGCGCATCGGCACGGCGCTCGCCAAGTATTACGTCTGCAAACGCGCACCGATAGTGGTCGGCGAGGCGCTCGAATGCCTTGGGGGCAATGGCTACGTTGAAGAGTCCATCATGCCGCGTCTCTACCGCGAAGCGCCCTTGAACTCTATCTGGGAGGGATCGGGTAACATCAATGCACTCGACGTGTTGCGGATTCTCCGCAAGCATCCTGATGCACTCGCGGCCTGGCGCCAGGAAATCGCGCCGGCGTTAGGCCAGTCACGCGTTGCCGGTGAAGCCGTTCGACTGGAACGCGATATGGGCATCTCAGATCTCGCTGAGTCGCAAGCGCGTACGTTGAGCGAGCGGATGACCTTGCTCTGGCAGGCCGCGCTGCTGGTGCAGCACGCTCCGGCGAGCGTCGCCGACGCATTCGTGGGCAGCCGCATCGGCTGTGCATTCGGTTGTACGCTAGGGACGCTCCCTGCCGGCGCCCAGCTGCGCGCGATCGTAGATCGCGCCGCACCGCTCCTGCAGCCGGTGGTTCTAGCGTGAGGTTTAATTCGCGGGCGCGCTCGCTCGCGCGACGGCGCTGGACTCGGGCGGAGCGCGCAATCGTATGGCGCGGACTCACCGGACGCCTCGCCCTCGCGATCGAGCCTCTGATCGGCACGGTCTTCATGGCGTTATTAGCCTGGGGAATCGTTTACCGCGCCCATCATGTTGCATCGGAAGCGTCGCTGTCCAAGATTGCCTGGATCTTCGGCCTCGGCGCGATCGCGTTCGGCGGATACTTCGTGGCGGTGCTGATCGCACCGGTCGTCGCGTACTTCCAAACCTTCAGGCCGATCTACATTCTCGACGGTTACGTGCGCTACCGCGAGCCCGACGAACGCTCGCAGCTCGATGCCTGCGGCTACGCTGCAGCCTGTTTTGAGGATCGCTCGGTGGCCTGTGAGTGGGAATGGCTCGGGAGGCGGCGCTTGCCCAACGTGACGATTCCGGCCCTAGTCGAGTTTTCGGTCTACGCCGGCATCCACAAAATCGACGGCAAACCAACCGGATTGCTGCCCGACGAAGAGATGCCGCTGCTAGCGATCGGCATCGCGACGCGCCACGGTCGTCGCGCAGATCTCTGATTCTTACGCACTCCCTGCTCCGGCGCTCGGCCTCCTAAGATTCTCACGCTCGAGAAAGTTTGCGACGAGCCATGCGACTCCGGCTATCGCAAACGTCTCTAGGCCTTCACTCCAGTTCCCGTGCGTTTTCGGGCTCGCGGCTAGGATGGGAATCCATATCACAACTCCGAACACCACAAGCATCAAGGCCAGAAGGCGCGAGGCCAGCAGCGACTTGTACCCTACGACAAGCGCAATGCCGGCAAGCCCAAACGCAATCGTCGTAGCGATGGCCCAAAACATCCCGTTCGGTGGGATCCATTTTGGGACCAAGCTGACCGTTCTGGCGAGAAACTCGACTTGTTCGATCGCGAACGAGATGTTGCACAGGCCAAACAGCATCACTGCGCCCCTGCACAGGGTGGCGGCAACGGGCGGGGAGGGCGACGCCAATCCATACGCAACAGCTGCTCCTGCGACGAGAGCCAGTTGATAGAAGACGTTTCCCCAACTCGCGTAGAGCGCCGGCTGGGCAACGATGCCCGGCACGAAGGTGAGTGAAATGGCGAGATACACAACGCCCAAGACGATGGCGCCTAGCGCATTGGTCTTGCGGAAAAGCAACGCCGCCCCGCCGATTATCTGCGCGACCGATGTCACGACAACGAAGGCTGCGCTCCCCGGTAGCTGCCAGTTCGATATCAGCTGATCGTGCAAGACGAGGCCGGCGACGCCCAAAAGCAGCGCCGCGCCTCCAAAAACGTAACGCCCCATGGCGTCAGAAGCGCAGCGGCGGGGCGAAATGTGACGGCGCAAGAGCCCGGCGACATCGGATTGTGGACCAGTCGACGAAGCAATTGCTCATGCACAACGTACGAGCGCGCCAGCGTGAAGAGTGGAGCGCTGCAGCCAAAGGTTGGGCCGCCGGCCAAGAAGATCTCTCCGAAACTTCGCCGGTAACGCGGCAGCTTATCGAACTGGCAAACATCACCGCGGGCAACTCCGTGCTGGACGTGGCATGCGGAAGCGGCGACCCCGCGTTCGCGATTGCGAAGGTTGTCGGCCCGCGCGGGCGTGTAATCGGACTCGATATCACGCCCGACATGATTGGCTGTGCCATCGCCCTCGCTCGCAATTTCGGCATTACAAACGTCGAATTCCGAACAAAGAATAGTGAGCTCTTGCCCGAGACTCCCTCAGAGCTCTTCGATGCTGTTACCTGTCGCTTCGGTTTGATGTACATGCCCGATCCACGCGCAGCCACGCGCGCATGGCGCGGCTTACTGCGATCGGGCGGCCGCATCGCGGTGAGCACGTGGGCGTCTCTACCTCTGATTTCAACTCCAGCCGTCGTCGCCGACTTATTGCGAGCTGCCGGCTACATGAATATCGGGGTGAGGGCGCTGGACGTCCCGTCCTTGGCAGAACTTCCACCCGAAGCCTGGTGGGATATGATGGCGCGCACTGCGGGACCGCTTGTTACCGTGCTCAACGCATTGCCGCCGGCGACTTACGCGAAAGTTCGGCTAGATGGCGTGCGCGCGTTACGCGAACGGCACCCAAGCGGTATCGTTGTGGAACGCGGCGACGCTCTTCTTGCAGTCGGCACCAACGAGTACCCACCATCGCCACCGACAAAGCGACGCTAAGGTTTCGATTGACTCACCGACTCTTGGCCTAGACGGCGATCGCCTTTATGACGTCTCTGGCGGCGGCATCGATCTCCTCGTCGCTCCCGTTCGTAAAACCGAGGAGAAAACCGCAACAATCGCGCCGGCGAATGCAGAGCGCCGACAGTGCCACGAGCCGCTGGCCGTAAACGCTTGAGGCTATTGCGACGTCGTCGAAACCGGGCCTGGCGGACAGCGCGACGTGAAGCCCGGTGAGCGAAGGGCCGAGCCGGAATCCGGCGCGCAGCGCCGGTTGCAGGGCGTCCACCAGAATGGTACGGCGTCGATCGTATAGCGCGTTCGTACGGCGGATATGCCGAGCGAAGTGCCCGTGCGCGACGAAATCCGCGAGCGTCGCTTGCAGGTGAATGCCGATGCCAAGTCCGGTGACGGCACGCGCGACCGTAAAGGCATCGACCAGGTGCGGCGGAGCCACGATGTATCCGACGCGAATGCCCGGCGCCAATGTTTTGCTGAAGCTGCCGACGTAGACCACGCGTTCCTCCCGATCGAGGCACTGGAGCGGCGGCAACGGCTGCGCCTTTGAGGTGAACTCGCTATCATAATCGTCTTCGACGATGTAGCCAGACTCGGCGGCCCACTGTAACAGGACGGTGCGCCGTGCGACCGGCAGCGCACCGCCGAGCGGATATTGATGCGTGGGCGTCACGTAGGCCAGACGCGCATCATCTGGAAGCGTGTCGACGCACAAGCCGTCGGCGTCGACGGGGACCGGCACGAGCGACAGATCGCGGGTCTCGAAGGCCGCGCGCGCGAGAGCGTAGCACGGATCTTCGACGACGACCCGATCCCCGGCGCGGGCGAGGACGGAAGCGACAAGATGTAATGCCGCTTGCGCGCCTTCCACGACGACGATCTGCTTAGCGTGTGCGGTCACGCCGCGGAATTGCCGGAGGTGTGACGCGATGGCATTCTGCAGCGAAGGTAATCCCGACGCGCCGCTGTACCCAAGATCGCCGCGGTATACGTCCAGGGCTTTGCGCGCGCAACGCTCCCAGGCTGCGTGCGGAAACGCAGCGAGGTCGGGCATACCGGGCCGAAGCGGGCCTGCACCGGTGGAGGTCGCGAAGCG